>JAIWNN010000145.1 GCA_020216805.1 Desulfarculus sp.
GACTGGAGTTCGCGGCTTCGGGCGGCGCGAACGGGAAGGCGCGGCGCGGCGCTGGGCGGCGTCGCTGGGGCGGCCCTGGCGGGGGGCGGCCGGTTTCTTGGCGGGGGGTGCTTTGGCCACGAAGGTGAATATACCAGAGCCGGCCGGCGGTGGGCAGGCGGTGGACAAGGCCCGACCGGTGTGGTAGAAATCGCGCTAGTCCGACACGCGCGATTAGCTCAGTTGGATAGAGCGTTGGCCTCCGGAGCCAAAGGCCGGGCGTTCGAGTCGCCCATCGCGCACCACCGAAAAGACCAGAGGCTGGACCACCGGGTCCAGCCTCTTGGCGTTGGCGCCGCGGTTCGGCCCCGGCCCGGGTTCAGCCCGCCATTGCCACCGCCGCCTCCTTGGGTCCGAAGAGGCGGTCGGTCAGTCGGACATACCAGGCCGCCGACTGCACCTGGATGATGTAGGCCAGGGCGATGACCAGGGCGGCGCTGGCTCCCTGCTCGCCAAAGGCGTTGAGAGCGATGGCCAGGGCGATGGAGAGGTTGCGCATCACGGTGCCGTAGACCAGGGCGATGGCGTCCCCGCGCGGGAGGAACATCCGGCCCATGACGGTGCTGATGGCGTAGTTGACGGCGTAAATCAGCACCAGCGGGATCATGATCTCCAGGAGCACCTCCGGGGCGGCGGCGATGGAGCGGGCCTTGAGGGCCATGGCCACGAAGACGACGCCCAGCACCCCCAGGGTGGCCAGGGCCGGGAAGCGGGGCGCGAAGCGGTCCCGGAAGACGGCCGCGCCGAAGCGCTGCGTCAGGAGCCGCTGGGTGAGGAAGCCCAGGGCCATGGGCAGGAAGACGATCAGGGCGATCTGCTGAACCACCCGCGCGAAATCGATGGCGATCGAGGCTCCCAGCAGTTGTTGGACATAGAAGGGGGTGGCCAGGGAGCCGATGACCAGCCCCAACACCGTCATCTTGACCGCCGCCGCCAGGTTGCCGCCGGCGAAGCCGGTCCAGGAGATGGTCATGCCGCTGGTGGGCACCAGCCCTGCCAGGAGCAGGCCCAGGGCCAGGTGGGGCTGGTCGGCGAAAAAGACCAGCCCCACCGCATGGCACATGAACGGCACGAAGGCGAAGTTAAGCAGTTGGGTCAGCACCTGGGCCTTGGCGTCGCCGCCCTGGAACACCTCGCGGACCTTCAACGTCACCATCATCGGGTAGACCATCAGGAAGGTGAAGGGGACGATCAGGGCCTTGAGCCAGCCGGTCTGGAACCAGAGGCCGTAGACCAGGCCCAGGGTCATGGCGGCGGGGATGGCCGAAACCAGGTTTTTCGAAACAGCGCCCAGCAGCTTCCACATTTTCGTTTCCTCCTTTTGATGCGGACGGTTCGTCGGGGCGCGGGGCGGTTCCCCCGGTCTTCCGGCCCGCCGCTTTGGACAGGCAAACATGCAAGGCGGCTGCCAAGGGGCCGCCCAAGATAATATATTGAAATCGAAAGTAATTTTGTGTGTGGAGAGGAGTGGGGGCGCCGTTTGCTACTTAACAAGTTAAGGCGTGTTAAAAATAGTTAAGATTGGTTTTAGGAAGAGGGACGGGGATAAACCCCGCCCCTGCGACATCATGACAACATCGGTATGTTCTTCGCAGGAGCGGGGTTTATCCCCGCCCGTCTTGGCATTTTCCGCACGAGGCCCCTACGGGAGCGGGCGAGGTCCGGACGGAGGCTATGCCTAACCCGACCCGTATGTGCCCGTCGCGGCACGCGACCTACATCCCTCTTCGATATTGCCCCCCCACCGCGTAGAGCGCGCGGGTGATCTGGCCCAGGGAGCAGACCCGCACCGTGTCCATCAGCTCGGCGAAGACGTTGCCGCCGCCCAGCGCCACCTGTTGCAGGCGCTCCAGGGCGGCGGGGGCCTCTTGGGCGTGGGCGGCTTGGAATTGGGCCAACCGCTTGAGCTGGCTCTGCTTTTCCTCCTCGCTGGCCCGGGCCAGCTCCACCTTGCAGAACAGGTTCTGGTCGGCGTGGGGGTTGAGGAAGGTGTTGACCCCCACGATGGGCAGCTCGCCGGTGTGCTTCAGGGTCTCGTAGTAGAGCGACTCCTCCTGGATCTTGCTGCGCTGATAGCCGGTCTCCATGGCCCCCAGCACCCCGCCGCGGGCGGTGAGGCGCTGGAACTCCATCAGGACGGCCTCCTCCACCAGGTCGGTCAGCTCGTTGACGATGAAGGCTCCCTGCAGGGGGTTCTGGTTCTTGGCCAGGCCCCACTCGCGGTTGATGATCAGCTGGATGGCCAGGGCGCGGCGCACGCTTTCCTCGGTGGGGGTGGTGATGGCCTCGTCGTAGGCGTTGGTGTGCAGGCTGTTGCAGTTGTCGTAGACCGCGCAGAGGGCCTGGAGGGTGGTGCGGATGTCGTTGAACTGGATCTCCTGGCTGTGCAGGGAGCGGCCCGAGGTTTGGATGTGGTACTTGAGCATCTGGCTGCGGGGGCCGGCCTTGTAGAGCTGGCGCATGGCGATGGCCCATATGCGCCGGGCCACCCGGCCGATGACGGTGTATTCGGGGTCCATGCCGTTGCTGAAGAAGAAGCTCAGGTTGGGGGCGAAGGCGTCGATGGGCATGCCCCGGCTGAGGTAGTACTCCACGTAGGTGAAGCCGTTGGCCAGGGTGAAGGCCAATTGGCTGATGGGGTTGGCCCCGGCCTCGGCGATGTGGTAGCCGCTGATGGAGACGCTGTAGAAGTTGCGCACGTCGTGGTCGATGAAGAACTGCTGGATGTCGCCCATCAGGCGCAGGGCGAAATCCACGCTGAAGATGCAGGTGTTCTGGCCCTGGTCTTCCTTGAGGATGTCGGCCTGGACGGTGCCGCGCACGTTTTTGAGCACCATGGCCCGGATGCGGGCCCGCTCCTCGGCCGAGGGCGGGCGCTGGTTTTCTTGCTCGAAGGCCGCCACCTGCTGGTCGATGGCGGTGTTGAAGAAAAAGGCCAGCATGATTGGGGCCGGGCCGTTGATGGTCATGCTGACGCTGGTGTTGGGGCTCATCAGGTCGAAGCCGTCGTAGAGGACCTTCATGTCCTCCAGGGTGCAGATGCTGACCCCGGAGTTACCCACCTTGCCGTAGATGTCCGGTCTCTCCTCCGGGTCCCAGCCGTAGAGGGTGACCGAGTCGAAGGCGGTGGAGAGCCGGGCCGCCTTGGCCTCGCCGGAGAGGAGCTTGAAGCGGCGGTTGGTGCGGAAGGCGTCGCCCTCGCCGGCGAACATCCGGGTGGGGTCCTCGTCCACCCGCTTGAAGGGGAAGACTCCGGCGGTGTAGGGGAACTGGCCGGGCAGGTTCTCGCTCCGCTGCCAGGCGTAGATCTCGGCCGGGTCCTCCCACCGGGGCAGGCAGACCTTGGGGATGGGGTTGCCGGAGAGGCTGCGGGTGGTCAGCGGCACCCGGAACTCGCGCTCGCGCACCTGGTAGACGTATTCCTCGCCGGCGTAGGCCTTTCGCATCAGCGGCCACTCGGCCAGCAGGCGGTGGGTCTCGTTGGTGAAGGACTCCTCCAGGCGGTGGACCTCGGCCCGCATCCGATCCAGGGCCTGCCTCAGCCCGGCGTCGCCCCGCCAGGCCTCGGCCAGGGCGTCGTGGGTGTTCTTCATCTGCCAGACCCGGCGGATGAGCGCCGCCTGTTCCCGGGTCTCCTGGTGGTAGGCGGCGATGGTCTCGGCGATCTCGGCCAGGTAGCGGCTGCGCTCGGCCGGCACGATGATGGTCTTGTCCTCGGAATAGCGAAGCGCCGGCCGGGGCCGGGAGCTGGTCAGCCGCAGGCCGGTCTTCTCGGCGATGGTGTCCAGGAGCGCCAGGTAGAGGGCCGTGGTGCCTTGGTCGTTGAACTTGCTGGCGATGGTGCCGTAGACCGGCATTTCCTCCGGCGCGGCGTGCCAGGCCCCCCGGTTGCGCTGCATCTGCTTGCGCACGTCGCGCAGGGCGTCATCCGCCCCCCGGCGGTCGAATTTGTTGATGGCCACCAGGTCGGCGAAGTCCAGCATGTCGATCTTCTCCAGCTGGCTGGCCGCGCCGAAGTCGCTGGTCATCACGTAGAGGCTGACGTCAACGTAGTCCACCACCGCCGCGTCGCCCTGGCCGATGCCGGCCGTCTCCACCACGATCAGGTCGTAGCCCGCCGCCCGGGCCACCGCGATGGCGTCGTCCAGGCCCTTGCTGACCTCCATGCCGCTGTTGCGGGTGGCCAGGGAGCGCAGGTACAGGCGCGGACTGGCCAGGCTGTTCATGCGGATGCGGTCGCCCAGAAGCGCCCCGCCGCTTTTGCGGCGGGTGGGGTCCACGCTCAGCACCGCCACCCGCAGCTCCGGGAAGTCGGCCACCAGGCGCAACAAGAGCTCGTCGGTCAGCGAGGACTTGCCCGCTCCGCCGGTGCCGGTGATGCCCACCACCGGCATCACCTTGTCCGGCCGCCGGGCGGCGAGCGCCTTGCGCCAGGCGGCCAGGTCCCCGCCCTGGCCCAGGGCCGCCCGCTCCACCCAGGTGATGACCCGGGCCACCACCTCCGGCCGCTCCGGGGACAGTTCGCCCACCAGGGAGAGGTCCTCGTCCTCGCCGCCCTGGGGGTGGTCGATGGAGCGCACCAGGTGGTTGATGATCCCCTGCAGGCCCATCCGGCGGCCCTCCTCCGGGCCGTAGATCTTGGCCACCCCGTAGGCCTCCAGCTCCCGGGCCTCCTCGGGCACGATCACCCCGCCCCCGCCGCCAAAGACCTGGATGTGACCGCAACGGCGTTGGCGCAGCAACTCCACCGTGTACTTGAAGAACTCCATGTGCCCGCCCTGGTAGCAGGACAGGCAGATGGCCTGGGCGTCCTCCTGGATCGCCGCCTCCACCACCTCGGCCACCGCCCGGTTGTGCCCCAGATGGATCACCTCCACCCCGGTGGCCTGCAGGATGCGCCGGATGATGTTGATCGCCGCGTCGTGACCGTCGAACAAACTGGCCGCCGTCACGCAGCGCACCGGATTCACCGGTTGATAAGGCTCGGTCTCCATGATCATTCCCCCTTGGGATGGGAGTTTTCGGGGGAACCCTTTTGGGGGCCCAAAAGGGTTCCCCCGGACCCCCTCCTAAAAGGCCGCAAGGGTCATGGGTCAGTTAACTAGCGCAACTGGCCCAGGATCAGCTCCTTCTGCAGGCCGATGTAGTCGGCCAGGGACAGGCGCGGCGACAAGGCCCAGCGCCGGAAGGTCCACATGTGGCCCAGCACCGCGATGTCGTGGGCCAACAGCCCGATCTCGGCGTGGTTCAGGGGGCGCAGGGAGTAGTCCTGCACCCCGCGCCGGATCAGGTCGGCGAACAGATCGGTCAGCCGCTGCTCGTGGGCCAGCACGAAGCGCATGGCCTCCTTGGGCAGGCTCTTGGTCTCCTGATAGATCAAAAGGATATGGTCGCTCATCTGGTCGCAGACCGTGAAGTAGACCTCCAGGGCCGCCTCCAGGGCCATGGCCCCGTGGCTGGCCTGGGGCAGCCGGGCCCGGATGCGCTCCTCCACCTCCTGGTGGATGGCCTGGCAGACCAGGTAGAGCACGTCCTCCTTGCTGACCACGTACTCGTAGAGCGTGCCGATGGAAAACCCGGCCGCCTTGGCGATCTCGCGGGTGGTGGTCTTGTGGAAGCCCTTGGCGATGAACAGCCGCACCGCCGCGTCCACGATCTGGCGGCGGCGGCGGGTCACCAGGCCGGGGTCCTTGACCTCGGTGGGGATGTCCCGGGCGGTCTCGGTCTCCGCGGCGGGGGCGGAACTGGGGCGGGGGCGTTTGTTCATGCCGGCTCCGCGTTCTGGGAGCGGGGGACCACGCTCACCTTGAGGTTCACCTTGCCGTAGCCGCCGCACTCCACCCCCAGGTCCGGGCAGTGGACCTGGCGGGTGAAGTGAAACTGGTTGGGGTCCAGGCCCTCGCTCAGGCGCTCGTTGATCAACGCCACCGGCAGCGCCAACTGGGAGACCAGGTAGACGCACAGGCGCTTGGGGCAGAGCTTGGCGATGAAGTTGCCGTCCACGTCCAAGATGAAGCGGTCCCCGGGCTGGTAGCCGCTGTTGCAGTGGCGGGCCTCGCTCACCTCGGCCTGGATGGCGTAGCGGGGCGCGGCCTGGCTGAGCCGGGCGAGGTGCCGGGCGCGGGGGTCGCCGGGGGCCAGGAGGGCGGCCTCCCGGTCGCTGTAGCCCACCCGCTGGGCGTAACGGCGGATGACTTCGTCCTGGGACATGGCGTTACCCTCCAATCTGGGGATTGGTCACGGGTGCAAGCCAGGCCGATCAAGTGACTGAGCGCTCGCTCACCAACCATTGAAGCAAATGCCCCACCCAATGTCAAGGTTTTCGTGCGCGGCTTTCCGGCCCGGGAAAGGGTCTGCCGGGTCCCTCCCCTTGCGCTTTTCCGGCCCGGCCCCTAAAACTTGAGGGGGTGGACCGCCGCCCGATCCCTGGTTTTTCTTCAGCCTCAGGAGCCGCCATGCCGCATCCCCACTCCGGCCAGCCCCCCCACGGACATCCCGGACGCCCCGGCCATCCCGGCGGCCCGCCCCCGCCCAGCCCCGATGGCGCGCCGAGCTTACGCCTGGTGGCCTGGGAGACCACCCGCCGCTGCAACCTCTCCTGCCTGCACTGCCGGGCCGGGGCGGTGGACCAGGACTATCCCGGCGAGCTGACCACCGCCCAGGGCGAGGCCTTCCTGCGCGACCTGACCAGCCTGGGCCAGCCGGTGGTGATCATGACCGGCGGCGAGCCCCTGTTGCGGGCCGACATCTTCCACCTGGCCCAATACGGCACCGACCAGGGCCTGCGCATGGTGATGGCGGTCAACGGCACCCTGCTGACCCCGGAGATCGCTAGAAAACTCAAGGATTGCGGCATCCAGCGCCTTTCCATCAGCTTGGACGGCCCGGACGAGAAGAGCCACGACGCCTTCCGGGGCCAGCCCGGGGCCTATGCCGGGGCCCTGGCCGGCATGGCCGCCGCCCGCGCGGCGGGCCTGGAGTTCCAGATCAACACCACCGTGACCCGAAGCAACCTGCCCTGGATCGAGCGGCTCTATGACCTGGCGGTGGAGCTGGGCGCGGCGGCGCACCACATCTTCCTGCTGGTGCCCACCGGCCGGGGCCGGGCGCTCACCGGCGAGATCATCACCGCCCAGGAATACGAGGACGTGCTGCACTGGTTCGCGGACAAGAAGTTCGCCGGCCCGCCCCTGGAGCTCAAGGCCACCTGCGCGCCGCACTTCTACCGCATCATCCGCCAGGAGGCCAAGCGCCGGGGGGTGAAGCTGGACTTCGCCACCCACGGCCTGGACGCGGTGACCAAGGGCTGCCTGGGCGGCCAGGGCTTCGCCTTCGTCAGCCATGTGGGCCAGGTGCAGCCCTGCGGCTACCTGGAGCTGGCGGCCGGGGACATCAAGGCGATGCCCTTCAGCCAGATCTGGCGGGAGAGCGAGCTGTTCATCCGTCTGCGCGACCCCGACCGCCTGGAGGGCAAATGCGGGGTCTGCGAGTACCGCCGGGTCTGCGGCGGCTGCCGGGCCCGGGCCTACGAGGTCAGCGGCAGCGAATTGGCCGAGGAGCCCCTGTGCCTCTACCAGCCGGCGGCGATGAAGGGTTAGGCAGGGGCCAGGCGGCCGACCCGGGCCCGCGGCCTCGCGCCGGGACAACCGGTTGTCCCGGCCACCCGGAAAAAAGCCAGGGCTAAAGGAAAGGGGCGGGGATCAACCCCGCCCCGTGGCGTTCATGGATTGGCTTTGGCCGACTCTTCGCCCGCCGGCCCGCGAGGGCGGCGGTCGCCGGGATAGGCGTCGCCAGCCTCTCCGTCGGGTGACGACGGCTAGAAGCGGTAGCTGAGCTGGGCCTTGAGGAAGGCCCCGTTGTCCAGGTCCACCCGCTCCTGGTCGCGGTCGCCCCAGTTCTCGCCCACGAAGAACAGGCGGTCGAAGGCCCAGCCGCCGGTCAGCTCCAGGTCGACCCCCGGGGTCAGGGTGTAGCTGGTCCCGGCCAGCCACTTTTTCTGGTTCAAATAGAGCATGTCCTCGTAATGGCCGCGGCCGGCCAGGAACCAGCGCTGGTTGGACCACTCGAAGCCGGCGAAGACCGCCAGGGGCTTGACCAGCCGCTGGGTGGCGCGGGCGAAGATGTTGTGGGGATAGCTGTAGGTGAAGTTGAGGGTGGTGGTCTTCCAGGGCTGGTAGCGGGCCGAAAACAGCGGCAGGCCCACCAGGGCCTGGAACTGGTCGCTGGGCTCCCACCAATAGGCCGCGCCGGGGATGGGGGTGCCGCCCAGGAAGTCGCGGTGGTTGTCGTAGTTGAGCAGCAACAGCCAGGCGTTCCTGCCGCTGCTGGGCAGGCGCAGGAAGGCCGAGGCGTTGACGCTGATCTCGTCCTGATCCTGGAAAGGCTTGTCGCTGGGCGAGCCCACCCGCAAAAAGCCGCCGACGACGAGGCCGTTGTCCAGCTTGTGACGATAAAGCCCGCCCAGGCTCAGGTCGTAGAGATCGCTGGGAAAGGCCCGGCCCGAGGGGAAGCGGATGTCGCTGTCCAGGGGCAGGTAGTCGGCGTTGGCCAGCAGGGCGAACTCCTGGCGCGCGTTCTGGTAGACCGGGGCGAAGATCCCCAGGGACTGCTGGGCATAGCCGAGCTGGGCCGACTGGCCGGAGACGTTCTGGTCCGGGGACCAGTTGACATCGTAGCTGAGGCTGGTTTGGAGCTTGCCCAGCTCCGGGGAGAGCCAGGCCCCGAAGTTGACCGGCGCGGCCAGGGCCGAGGTGGCGGCGGCCAGGATGATGAGCGCCGGGAGCCAGGCGGAAAGCACTCCCCGAGGTTGTTCGCGCATTATGGTTTCGCCTCCCAAGTATCACACGATCCTTAACGATTGGCGTCTGGATCGCAGGATGACGACTGATGGGGGCTTCGTCAAGCCCAAACGGCGGGCGCTAGGGGGGTTGGGCCAGCGATGGCCGGAAGGGGCCCCCCGCCGCGCTTGGGGTCGGCGGCGGGCCTAGCTGTTGCGCAGGAAGCTGACCAGCTGCTTCTGGCGCTGGGCCACCTGTCCGGCGTAGAGGTCCGAGCCGTTGTAGCGTTTCATCACCCGGTCCAGGTCCACGTGGGCGGCGCGGCCGCCGCCGGGGTTGACCACCGATTCCATCAAGAGCTCGCGCAGGTGGAAGGCGGCCATGTAGGTGGCCATGGTCAGGTGGTGCTCCAGGCGCAGGTCGGCCGGGGGGGGGACGAAACGGTTGCGGGCCAGGCTGTTGACGATCAGCTTGCGGGTGGGGGCGAAGATCTGGAAGGGGCTGGAGGAGCGGTTGGAGTCGCCCAGGACGTTGGCGTAGGAGCTTTCCTGGTGGGCGATGACCAGCATCAGGGAGACCGGCACCTGGAACTTCTTGGCCGCGCAGTAGATGTCAAAGGCCAGGTTCTTGGCGTAGAGGCTCACGTCGCCGGTGAAGGAGACTCCGCCGCCCTTGAGGTAGCCGTTCAGGCGGGTCTCGATGTAGGGGGTGATGCGGGTCATGAACTCGGCCAGGGTCAGGGTCTCCACCTCGGCCACCGGCTGGACCTGGCCGTGGTAGAGGTTGGGGGTCTGCCAGGCGTCGGCCAAGGCCGCGGCGGCGCGCTCGTTGGCGGTCAGCGCGCCCAGGGCCTCCTCGGGCGAGAACCCCAGCGAGCGGTACTCGCGATAGAGCCGGTCCAGGAAGAGCTGCTGGGCCTTTTCCGGGGAGGGGTCCAGGGCGGTCAGGTCGGCGGCGTTCTTGGGCAGACCCTTGCTGGCCAGCTCGCGGAAGATCAGGGGATGGCGGCGAGCCAGGTCGTGGGCGGTCTCGGCCAGTTGCTCCAGGGCCTTGGCGTCCACCATCTCGCTGTCGCCAAAGGCGGCCTGGGCGCTGGTGAGGAGCACCTGGGGCGACAGGCCGGCCCGTCGGGCCAGGGCGGCCAGGCGCGAGCGGGTCTCGCCGGCCAGCGGCGCGGGGCGCTGGCGCAGGGGCAGCAGGTTCAGCTCCAGCTCGGCCGCGCCCAGGGGAGGGGCCAAGAGCCTGCCGCTGGCGGACAGGTTGAGGTTGGCGCCCAGGCCCAGGCTGGCCCCGGCTTGCTGCACCGCCTGGGCCGGGGGCACCAGCGGCGAGACCCGGCGGGTGGCCTTGCTGGGGGTGTTGGGGGCCACCAGCACCAGGCCGGCGGTCAGGGCCGCCACCAGGGCCCAATAGCCGATGGTGGTGCGCCCGATCTGCTTGAGCCGGCCGCGCACCGCGTTGAGCCGGTCGGCGATCCGCTCCAGCTGGGCCGGGGTCAGGCTGGTGATCCGCACTCGCAGGGGGGCGTCGGCCTTGTCGCCGGCGCGGTTGGGCGCGGTGGTCAGGGCCACCAGCCAGGCCAGGCGGTCCAGTTGGCCGCGCAGGTGCTGGGCCTGGGCGGCCTGCTCGGCGGCCTGGAGCCTCAGCTCGGCCACCTCCTGGCTGTGGGCCTGGCCGGTCACGGTCAGGGCCAAGGCCAGGTCTCGGGCCAGGTCGGCCCAGCGTTGGGCCTCGCCTTGGCTGGCGGAGAGCTCCAGGGCCAGCCCTTGACCATGCAGGAGGTCCAGGGCCTGGCGGGCGCGGGCGGTCTGCTCTTGGGCCAGGCGCAGCTTGGCCAGATCGCGGGCGGCATGGGCGGCCTTGATCTCGTCCTGGGCCCGCTCCAGTTGGCGGCGGGCCGCCTTCAGCTCCTCGGCCAGGCGCTGGGACTGCGCCTGTTGGGCCTGGGCCTCGGCGCGCCAGTACTCCAAGGGCTCCAGGGCGGCCAGGGCCCGACGGTAGAGGCGGTGGCGCTCCAGGGACTTGGCCTTCAAGGCGGCGGCCAGGCGCTGACTTTGCTCCAGGCGGCGCGCCAGCTCCACCTGGTCCAGGTCGGTCCGCTCCAGACGGGCCATCAGCTGGGCGGCGGTGAGCTGGCCCTGCCGGGCCAGGGCCAGTTGGTTGTCCAGCAGCTCCACCTTCTTTTTCAGGCGGTAGTTGCGTCCCTGGGCCAGGCCCAGATGGTGACGGGCCAGTTGGGCCGCCTCCCGCTCCTGGGCCAGTTCGCGCCCCAGCTCCTGGACCATCCGCTCCTGGGCGGCCAACTCCTGGACTGTCGTCTCCAGGCGCTTCTCCAGCTCGGCCACCGCCAGCCGACTTTGGGAGAGGCTGATGCGCAACTGACGGGCTTCGGCCTGGGCCGCGGCCCGGATCTGGCCGCTCTGGGAGAGGTCGGCCTCCAGACGCGCCAGGCGCACCTGGGCGTCCTGGGCCCGCAGGCGGTGCTCCTGCCGGGCGGCGTTGAGCTCGTTGCGCAGGGCCTGGTTGCGGGCTTGAAGGCTGAGCAGACGGCGCTCGCCCTCCCGAAGGACTTGGGCCTGGCTGGCGGCGGCCAGGCGCTCCTGGCCCAGGCTCTGGCGCAGCGCCACCAGGCGCTGGGCGGTGCGCCCCCGGGCGTCCAGCAGCCGGGACCGCTCCTGGGCCAGACGGCGCAGGCTGGCCGCCAACGACAGGGCCACCTCCTCGGCCGGCCGCCGGGCCGCGGCCAACACCGGCTCGGACAACAGACCCCGCCAACCCCGGGCCGCCCGCAACATGGCGGCCAGGCGCTCCACCTCCACCCGGTGGCCGGAAAGCCGGCGCAGCAGAGAGGCATGGGGTTTCAGGCCGACCGGGGTGCGGGAGAGGCTCCCCACCGATGGTCCCGGCAGCGCGGCCAGCAGTTGGCCAGCCTCCTCCTCCAGCAGCAGGGCCAGCCCCCGCGAGTCCTCCAGGCGCTCTTGGGCGGCGCGGGTCAGAGGCAGCAAGTCGGCCGAGCGCAGGCTCTGGGCCAGCTCCAGCAGGGGGCGCAACTCGGCCTGGGCCTGGTCGGCCCGCTGGCGCAGCTCCTGGGCCGCCAGCCGGGCCTCGGCGATCAGGGCCTCGGCCTGTTCCAGATGGCCGCGCTCGGCCTTGGCCGCCGCCCGCCAGGCCTCCTGCCAGGCCTTGCCCCGCTCCACCCAGCGACCCAGGCGCTCCTTCTGGGCCTTGAGCTCGCCCAGGGCGGACCTCGCCTCCGGCGCCAGGTCCTCCAACCGGGCGGTGAGCAGGGACAGGCCGGCGGCCGCCCCGGAGCGGGCCGGGGGGCTGGCGGTGTCGGGGCTGGTGAGGGGGGCCAGATGGCGGGGCAGCTCCTGCTCCAGGTGGCGCAGCTCGCGGTTGATCTCCCGGCTGCGGGCCATCAGGCTCAGGGTCGGGGGGTGCTGCTCCTGGAGTCGGGCGGCCAGCCGGCGCAGGAGGGCGTCCAGCCGGGCGGCGCGGCCGGCTTGGGCGGCGGCGCGTTCCAGCTCGCGACGGGCGGCCTCAAGGCTGAGGTCCTCGGGCGGAGCCGGGGGCATGGCCGCGGCGATCAG
>JAIWNN010000146.1 GCA_020216805.1 Desulfarculus sp.
CGCCAGGTGGTGGCCCGCTGGTCGGGGGCGGCCCGGGCCGCGGCCGAGCTGATCGCCCTGGAGCTGGACCGCCGGGGGGACCTGGCATGAGCGCCCGGTTGGTCGCCAACCCCGCCCCGCCCCGGGTCGGCCAGGCCGCCTTGGCCCGGCTGGAGGCCACGCTCTCGCCCCAGGCCCGGGCGGATCTCAAGACCGCGGCCCGTATCTGGCAAAAGGTCAAGGAGCGCGGCGGCCGGGTGGTGGTGGCCACCGGCTCCGGCCCCAACCTGCACGAGGGGGTCACCACCCTGGTGGCGGCCCTGGTCACCGCCGGGCTGGTGGATGGCGTCCTGACCAGCAGCGCGGTGGCCGGCCACGAGATGGCCGGGGCCCTGGAGCGGGTCAAACGGGTGGACGGCCGCCGCCTGGGCCTGCCCGAGACGGTGTTGCCGGCCGACGGCAAGCTGGAGGTGGCGCTGCTCTCCCCGGCCGACCTGGAGCTCATCGCCCGCCAGACTCCCCTGGACCAGGACCACTACCGCCGCCTGCTGACCGCGCCTGGGCACGAAATCATCAAGGTCGCCGGCAACCTGGCCTATCCCACCGGCCTGTGGGTGGAGCGGATCGCCCGCCGCCTGGAGCCCCTGGCCAAGACCGCCGGCCAACCCCTGGAGGCCGTCGCCGGCCTGGGCTGCGATCCCCTGACCATGCTGGGGGCCTGCGCCCGGCGGGGGGTCCCCTGCCTGGTCAGCACCCCCCAACTGGTGGGCGGGGGGCAGGTGGGACTAGCCATCGGCGACAGCGTCAGCCTCAGCCAGCGCTCGGCCCGGGTCGCGGAGCTGTTGGCCTCGGCCGACCTGATCATCGAAAGCGGTCTGGCCCTGGCCCAGGAGATCCACGACGGCCCTTTCGAGCTTTTCACCGGCCACGGACTCTGGGCCCGGCACGAGGGCCTGGCCACCTTCAGCCTGCGCGACAAGGCCGTGGTGCGCATCGACCTGGACCCCAGCCTGCGCCGGGCCTGGGGCGCCCAGCGTCAGGCCGGGGCGGTGGCCCGCACCATCGACCAGGGCCTGCCCAAGGCCACCAGCCTGGGCCTGCCCTGGCGGATGGAAATGAGCGGATTCGCCCGCCTTCCCGGCGCCTTGCCGGTAGAGGCCGACCTGGGCGCGGCCTGGCCGGTCCTGGCCGGCCGGGTGGTCAAAAGCCTGGGTGTCAAACCAGGCTTTATGTGCTACAAACAGGGGACGGAGTTGGGCGAGGGGCTGCGCCGCTTCATCGTGGAGAATGTGCGCCCCCTGGATTACTCCTGCGTGGTGCAGGCCATGAAGGAAGCCCGCTCCGACTAGACCTGGGAGCCCCGTCGGGACGCCCGGGTTTTGGTGTGCGCCCCCGGCCCGCCAGACCCGCCCGGCGCTCAACCAACTGCGATTATTTACATTTTCGTAGGCGGTCGCCGTTCGGCCCGCCCGGGAAAGAGCCCGCCGCATGACCCGCCGCGCCCTGTTGGCCCTGGAAGACGGCACCACCTTCCCCTGCTTCGCCTTTGCCGGCGACGGCGAGGTGGCGGCCGAGGTCTGCTTCAACACCGCCATGACCGGCTACCAGGAGGTCTTGACCGACCCCTCCTACAAGGGCCAGATGGTGGTGATGACCTACCCCCTGATCGGCAACTACGGCACCAACCCCGAGGACGTGGAGAGCGCCGCGGTCCAGGTCAGCGCCTTTTTGGTCAAGGAATACCAGCCCTTGCCCAGCAATTTCCGCTCCACCCAGAGCCTGAAGGAATACCTGGAGGCGGCCGGGGTGCTGGGGGTGGAGGGCCTGGACACCCGGGCCCTGACCCGCCACCTGCGCATCAAGGGGGCCATGAAGGGCGTGCTCTCCACCCGGGACCTGGACCCCGCCAGCCTCACCGCCAAGGCCCAACGGAGCCCCGGCCTGGTGGGCGTCGACCTGGTCAAGGAGGTCACCTGCCAAGCGGCCTACCGCTGGATCGGGGGCCGGATCGACCGCCAGGTGGACCTGGCCGGCGATCCCGAGGCCATCTGGGCCGGCGGCCAGGGCCGCTGGCGGGTGGTGGCCCTGGATTGCGGCATCAAATACAACATCCTGCGCCGCCTGGAGGCCCGGGACATGAAGGTCCTGGTGGTCCCGGCCTTCACCACGGCCGCCGCCATCGCCCGGTTGAACCCGGACGGCGTGTTCCTGAGCAACGGCCCCGGCGACCCGGCCGCGGTGACCTATGTGGTGGAAACCGTGCGCGATTTGTTGGGGGTCAAGCCCATCTTCGGCATCTGCCTGGGCCACCAGATGCTGGGCCAGGCCCTGGGCGGCAAGACCTTCAAGCTCAAGTTCGGCCACCGGGGGGCCAACCAGCCGGTGATGGACCTGATCACCACCAAGGTGGAGATCACCAGCCAGAACCACGGGTTCTGCGTGGACGCCGCCACCATCCCCGACCCGGACGTGGTGATGACCCACCTGAACCTCAACGACCGCACCCTGGAGGGCCTCAGCCACAAGAAGATCCCCCTCTTCTGCGTGCAGTACCACCCCGAGGCCAGCCCCGGCCCCCACGACGCGGATTACCTCTTCGACCGCTTCGTGAAGATGATGACCACCGGCCAGCCCCCGGCGGCGGCCTAGGCCCGGCGCGGGGCGGGGAAGCAAGACGGGCGGGGCCGACCCCCGCCCCTACGAAGGAAACGACCGGTTCTCTGGCAATGCCGCGCGCTTGGCACCGGCTTGTCCCAGGACCGGCAACCCCAACCGAGCGCAAGCTGCGGACGTGACATGCCCAAACGCGACGACCTCAAGAAGATCATGATCATCGGCTCCGGGCCCATCATCATCAGCCAGGCCTGCGAGTTCGACTATTCCGGCACCCAGGCCATCAAGGCCCTCAAGGAAGAGGGCATCCAGGTGGTGCTGATCAACTCCAACCCCGCCACCATCATGACCGACCCGGAGATGGCCGACCGCACCTACGTGGAGCCCATCACCCCGGAGTACGTGGTCGAGGTGCTGCGGGCGGAGCGGCCGGACGCCATCCTGCCCACCCTGGGCGGCCAGACCGCCCTGAACACGGCGCTGATGGTGGCCCGCACCGGCATCCTGGAGGAGCTGGGCATCGAGATGATCGGGGCCACCCCGGCGGTGATCGAAAAGGCCGAGAGCCGCGAGCTCTTTCGCGCCGCCATGGCCAACATCGGCCTCAAGGTGCCGGAGAGCGCCATCTGCCACACCATCGCCGAGGTGCTGGCCGCGGCCAGGCGCATCGGCTATCCCCTGGTGGTGCGCCCGGCCTTCACCCTGGGCGGCACCGGCGGCGGCGTGGCCTACAACCGCGAGGACCTCGAGGCGATCGCCAGCGCCGGGCTGGCCGCCAGCCTGACCAACGAGGTCATGATCGAGCAGAGCGTGTTGGGCTGGAAGGAATTCGAGCTGGAGGTGATGCGCGACCGCAAGGACAACGTGGTCATCATCTGCTCGATCGAGAACCTCGACCCCATGGGCGTGCACACCGGCGACTCCATCACCGTGGCCCCGGCCCAGACCCTGACCGACCGCGAATACCAGGTCATGCGCGACGCGGCCATCGCCATCATGCGCGAGATCGGGGTGGAGACCGGCGGCTCCAACGTCCAGTTCGCCATCAATCCCGCCGACGGCGAGATGGTGGTGGTGGAGATGAATCCCCGGGTCAGCCGCTCCTCGGCCCTGGCCAGCAAGGCCACCGGCTTTCCCATCGCCAAGATGGCCGCCAAGCTGGCCATCGGCTACACCCTGGACGAGCTGCCCAACGACATCACCAAAGAGACCATGGCCAGTTTCGAGCCCACCATCGACTACTGCGTGGTCAAGGTGCCCCGCTGGGCCTTCGAGAAGTTCCCCGGGGCCCAGGACGTGCTGACCACCAGCATGAAGAGCGTGGGCGAGACCATGGCCATCGGCCGCACCTTCAAGGAGGCCCTGCAAAAGGGCCTGCGCGGCCTGGAGATCGGCCGGGCCGGGCTGATCGGCGACGGCAAGGACCCCGATCCGGCCAGCCTGACCCCGGATCTGTTGCGCGAAAAGCTGCGCACCCCCAACAGCCTGCGCATCTTTTGGGTGGCCCAGGCCATGCGCGCCGGCATGAGCGACCAGGAGATCTTCGATCTCACCTGGATCGACCCCTGGTTCTTGGCCAACATCCGCCAACTGGTGGATTTCCAGGCCGAGCTATCCACCTGCCGGGCCTGGGGCGAGCTGGTCGATCCCCTGACCTCCCTGGACGAGGGCCTCTTGCGCCGGGCCAAGCAGTGGGGCTTCTCCGACCGCCAGCTGGCCGCCGCCCTGGGCTGCGATGAGCTGGCGGTGCGCCGGCGGCGGGAGAAGCTGGGCATCCGCCACACCTACAAGCTGGTGGACACCTGCGCGGCCGAGTTCGAGGCCTACACCCCGTATTTTTACGGCACCTACGAGACCGAGGACGAGTGCCGGGCCGGGGAGCGCCGCAAGGTGATGATCCTGGGCGGCGGCCCCAACCGCATCGGCCAGGGCATCGAGTTCGACTACTGCTGCGTGCACGCCTCGTTAGCCCTGCGGGAATTGGGCATCGAGTCGATCATGGTCAACTCCAACCCCGAGACCGTCTCCACCGACTACGACACCAGCGACAAGCTCTACTTCGAGCCGCTGACCTTCGAGGACGTGCTGAACATCATCGCCAGCGAGAAGCCCGAGGGCATCATCGTTCAGTTCGGCGGCCAGACCCCCCTGAACCTGGCGGTGCCGCTCTACAAGGCCGGGGCGCCGATCCTGGGCACCAGCCCCGACGCCATCGACCGGGCCGAGGACCGCGACCGCTTCCGCGACCTGCTGAAAAAGCTGGGCCTGCGCCAGCCGGCCAACGCCACCGCCACCAGCGTGGACCAGGCGGTGGCCATCGCCGAGAAGATCGGCTACCCGGTGGTGGTGCGCCCCTCCTACGTGCTGGGCGGCCGGGCCATGGAGATCGTCTACGACCAGGCCGCCTTGATGCACTACATGGCCACCGCGGTCCAGGCCAGCCCCGACCACCCCATCCTGATCGACAAATTCCTGGAGGACGCCATCGAGGTGGACGTGGACGCGGTGGCCGACGGCCAGAGCTGCGTGGTGGCCGGGATCATGGAGCACATCGAGCAGGCCGGCGTCCACAGCGGCGACAGCGCCTGCGTGCTGCCGCCCCACACCCTGACCCCGGACATGATCGACGAAATCCGCTCCGCCACCCACGCCCTGGCCTTCGAGCTGGGGGTCAAGGGCCTGATGAACATCCAGTTCGCGGTGAAAGACAACCTGCTCTACATCCTGGAGGTCAATCCCCGGGCCAGCCGCACCGCGCCGTTTGTCAGCAAGGCCACCGGCATCCCCTGGGCCAAGGTGGCCACCAAGGTCATGGTGGGCCATAGCCTCAAGGACCAGGGCATCCTGGCCGAGGCCCGGCCGGGGCATATCTCGGTGAAGGAAGCCGTCTTCCCCTTCGTGCGCTTCCCCGGGGTGGACCCGGTGCTGGGCCCGGAGATGCGCTCCACCGGCGAGGTGATGGGCATCGACAGCAACCTGGGCCTGGCCTTCGCCAAGAGCCAGATCGCCGCCGGCCAGGTGCTACCCACCAGCGGCACGGTCTTCATCAGCGTCAAGGACCAGGACAAGCCGGCCGTGGCCCCGGTGGCGCGGAAGTTCCACCGCCTGGGCCTGGACATCGTGGCCACCACCGGCACCCACGCCGCGCTGACCGCCCAGGGCATCCCCAGCCGCCTGGTGCAGAAGGTCAGCCAGGGCCGGCCGCATGTGGTGGACGCCATGAAGAACGGCGAGGTGCAGTTGGTGATCAACACCGCCGAGGGCAAGGACCCCCAGAGCGACGCCTACCAGATCCGGCGCGCGGCCCTGGAGCGCGGCCTGCCCTACATCACCACCATCGCCGCGGCCAAGGCCACGGTGGACGCGGTGGAGGCGCTGCTCAAAAGCGACCACCTCAGCGTGACGCCCTTGCAGGATTATTACCGGGGGTAGGGACAGACCAGGGTCCGGGCTTGAAAAACCTAGACGAGCACCTATGTTAGGGGTAGTCTTTGGCGGAACGGTGAACCCAACGGCGCGGCTCGCGGGCCTGGCCCACCAGGCCCCGGGCCGTACGACCTTTTGCTAACGGGGGCTGCCCCATGTTGGAGCACTACGACGACCATCCCCGCGAGGCCTGCGGCGTTTTCGGCGTCTACGGACACCCCGAGGCCGCCCGCCTGGCCTACTACGGCCTCTACGCCCTGCAACACCGCGGCCAGGAATCGGCCGGCATCGTGGTCAGCGACGGCAAACGCTTGAAGGACCGCCGCGCCATGGGCCTGGTGCCGGACATCTTCCGCGAGGAGGACCTCCAGGCCCTGACCGGCCACATGGCCTGCGGCCACGTGCGCTACTCCACCACCGGATCGTCCATCCAGGCCAACGTCCAGCCCTTCATCATCAACTACGCCGGCCACAGCCTCTGCCTGGGCCACAACGGCAATCTCACCAACGCCTTCGACCTGCGCCGCCGCCTGGAGCGCGAGGGGTCGATCTTCCAGACCACCATGGACTCCGAGATCGTGATGCATCTGTTGGCCCGCAACATCCACCTGGGCTTCGAGGAGGGCCTGATCGAGGCGCTCAAGGAGCTCAAGGGGGCCTACAGCTTCCTGTTCATGACCGAGGACACCCTGGTGGCCGCCCGCGACCCCAACGGCTTCAGGCCCCTGTGCCTGGGCAAGCTGGAGGACGGCTACGTGGTGGCCAGCGAGACCTGCGCCCTGGATCTGATCGACGCCAGCTTCCTGCGCCAGGTGGAGCCGGGCGAGGTGGTCTTCATCGACAAGAAGGGCCTGCGCAGCATCAAGCCCTTCAAGCGCGTCCGCCACGCCCACTGCATCTTCGAATTCATCTATTTCGCCCGGCCCGACAGCAACATCTTCGGCCAGAACGTCTACCAGGTGCGCAAGCGCCAGGGAGCGCAGTTGGCCAAGGAAAACGAGGACATCAAGGCCGACTTCGTGATGCCCTTCCCGGACAGCGGGGTCTACGCCGCCCTGGGTTACGCCGCCGCCTCGGGCCTGCCCTTCGAGATGGGCATGATCAGAAACCACTACGTGGGGCGCACCTTCATCCAGCCCAGCCAGGACATGCGCTCCTTCGGGGTGCGGGTCAAGCTCAACCCGGTCAAGGAGCTGATTCAGGGGAAGCGGGTGGTGATCGTGGAGGACTCCATCATCCGGGGCACCACCACCATGGCGCGGGTCAAGAACATCCGCGCCGCCGGGGCGTCGGAGGTCCACATGCTGGTCTCCTGCCCGCCCCACCGCTTCCCCTGCCACTATGGCATCGACTTCTCCACCAAGGGCGAGCTGATCGCCTGCGACCACCGGGTGGAGGAGATCAAGAACATGCTGGACCTGGACACCCTGCGCTACCTGTCCATCGAGGGCCTGCTAAAAAGCACCAAGACCACCCGCGACGGCTTCTGCCTGGCCTGTTTCGATGGCGACTATCCGGTGCCCATCGGCGAGGGCGCGGGCAAGTACTGCCTGGAGCGGTAACGGTTCGCCGAGGTTCTCCCGGCCGCCAGGAGCGGCGCGGGAAAAACCCGGGCGGGGATCGACCCCGCCCCCAAAAAAACCAATAAGCGTTCCCGGCCCCGGTCGCGGGGGCCGCAATGGATGTTGGCATGTCTTCCATTCTCGACACCGCGCGCGAGGTCCTGGCCATCGAGGCCCAGGGCATCACCCGGCTCATCGACCGCCTGGACCACAACTTCGAGGCCGCGGTGGAGCTGATCCTGGCCAGTCCCGGCAAGGTCATCGCCACCGGCATCGGCAAGAGCGGCATCGTGGCCCGCAAGATCATGGCCACCATGAACTCCACCGGCACCACCGCCATCTTCCTGCACCCGGTGGAGGCCCTGCACGGCGACCTGGGCATGGTCAACGCCGGCGACGTGGTCCTGGCGCTCTCCCACAGCGGCGAGACGGTGGAGCTGGTCTACCTGATCCCGGTGCTCAAGGAGCACGGGGCCAAGGTGGTGGCCCTGACCGGCGGGCTGGACTCGGCCCTGGCCAAGGCCGCGGACCTGGTGATCGACTGCGGGGTGGAGCGCGAGGCCTGTCCCCTGGGCCTGGCGCCCACCACCAGCACCACCGCCGCCCTGGCCATGGGCGACGCCCTGGCGGTGGTGTTGATCGAGAAGCGCCGCTTCAAGGCCGAGGACTTCCGCCGCCACCACCCCGGGGGCAAGCTGGGCGAGCGCCTGAGCCTGACCGTCAGCCAGGTGCTGCCCTCCGGCGGCGCGCCGCCGGCCATCGGCCCGGAGGCCAGCGCGGCCCAGGCGGCGTGGGCCATCCAGGAGGGCGACCTGGGGGTGGTGCTGATCGTGGAGCGGGGCCGGCTGTTGGGCATCTTCACCGACGGCGACCTGCGCCGGGCGGTGCTCAAGGGGGTGAATCTGGCCCAGGCCCCGGTGACCGCGGTCATGACCAAAAACCCCACCTGCATCGGCCCCACCACCCTGGCCGCCGACGCCCTGCATCTGATGGAGCAGAAGCTGATCACCGCCCTGCCCATCCTGGACGAGGAGGGCCGGGTGCTGGGCCTGGTCCACCTCCACGACCTCCTGGGCCGGGGCCAGGTAAGCTTCCGCAACCACGGCGGCAACGGGGCCTGAGGGGGAGCCGCGCGGGTCGGCCCGCCCTAGCTTGGTTGGTAGATCAACTCCTGGCCGTCCAGCAGCAGCCAATCCTGGCCGCTGGAGCCGCCGAACAGGCCGGCGTACTGGGCCAGCGCCGCCTCGGGGTCCTGGGCATAGGCCCGGGCGAACTCCAGGTGGCGGTCGGCCGCCGCCAGCAGCGAACCCAGGGCCATGGCCTCGGCCGCCTGGTCCCGCAGGGCGGGGTTTTCCTGGAAAACCTTTTCCACCGCCTCTGCGCGGGCGGCGTCCGGGCAGACCACCTGGCCCTGGGCGTCCAGGCTCAGCCTCAGCGGCGGTTGGGTGGCCACCCCGGCCCCGGTCAGATCGCGGGACAAGGCCGCGCCCAGGTCGGCAAGGATTTCCCGTTGGCGCGCCTTTAGATCGGCCAATTGGACCGACCCGTCCGCCCCGGCGGCCACCCCATGCAGCAGGGGCAGGGACGCGGCCAGGGAGCGCCCCCCGGCGGAGAGGCTGACCCGGTCCCCGCTGGTTGGGCCGGATTTTTGCTCAGTCTTATCCGTGGTTTGACCCGCCAGTCCGGACCGGACGGGCGCGGCGCGGTCGATCCAGCCGCTGGCGAAACCGGCGGCGATGGGGGGCAGGCTCATGGCTCCTCCTGGGGTTCGCGGTGGGCAATTGCCGACTTTTGAGCAATAATTACGCCAAACTCGGTCTTCCATGGCCGCTGCCCCCCGGGGCCGGAGTTGTGGCTCACCGAGCCGGATGGTAGATTTTTCTGCCGAAACACCAAGCCAATCCCAACGGGCGCTCCGCCAGCGCCCCCGGCGGAGCGACGATCAGTGAAACCAACCCCCAAACCAGGCGGAGCCGGCCAACGGTTCTGGGATTTCTTCGCCTCGGTCAAGCTCAGCTTCGTGCTGCTGTTGTCCCTGGCCCTGGCCTCGGTGCTGGGCACCCTGCTCCCCCAGAAGGAGCACGTTTCGGTCTACGTGCAGCAGTTCGGCGAGGCCGGCGCGCGCCTGATCCTGGGCCTGCGCCTGGACGACATGTACCACGCCCCCTGGTTCCTGCTGCTGTTGGCCCTGTTGGCCGCCAACCTGGTCATCTGCTCCCTGAACCGCCTGCCCCTGACCCTGAAGCTGATGGCCAAGGAGCCGGCCGAGGAGATCAAGCGGGCCCGACCGGCCCAGGCTGGCCTGACCCTGGCCGGGACCCCGGCCGACCACCTGGCCCGGGCCGAGGCCGCCCTCCGCCAGGCGGTGGGGCCGGTCACCCAAGGCCAGGACGGCCCGACCCAGGTGCTCTACGCCGAGAAGGGGGCCTGGTCGCGGCTGGGGGTCTACGTGGTCCACCTGAGCGTGCTGGTGATCATGTCCGGGGCCGTCGTGGGCAACCTCTGGGGCTTCGCCGGCTTCATCAACCTCAACCAAGGCTCCACCACCGACCACCTGGACCTGGACAACGGCGGGCAGATCCCCCTGGGCTTCGCCCTGCGCCTGGACCAGTTCACGGTGGAGTTCCACCCCGACGGCATGCCCAAGGAGTACCGCTCCGACATCACCTTCCTGGAGAACGGCCAGGAGGTGGACAAAGTGGTGCTGATGGTCAACCATCCCGCCCAGCGCCACGGCATCGACTTCTACCAGGCCTCCTACGGCCAGAGCGTGACCAGGCTCCGCGCCAACTTCATCCAGGACGGTCAGACCCAGGTCGTGGCCCTGGCCCATGGTCAGTGGACCGACCTGCCCGGCGGGGGCAAGGCCCTGTTGATCGAGGCCCGGCCCGAGGTGAACATGGGCGGGATGTACCAGGGTCCGGTGGCCCGGGTGGGCTATCAGCCGCCCCAGGGCGAGCCGATGGCCCTGACCGCCTTCCAAGCCGGGGCCAAGATCCCCATGCGCGGCGGCCCGGTCAGCTTCGAGATCTTGGAGCTGGAGTCCACCCCCTACAGCGGAATCCAGGTGAAATACGATCCCGGGGTCTGGCTGATCTGGGTGGGCTGCACCCTGATGGTGGCTGGCTTCGTGGTGGCCTTCTACTTCGCCCACCGCAAGGTCTGGCTGCGCCTGACCCCGGCCGGCAAGGGCCGTTGTCGGATCGAGATCGCCGGGTCCACCAACAAGAACCGCCTGGGCCTGACCCGGCTCTTGGAGCGCCTGTCCGCCCGCCTCGCGGCCGGGGTGGCGCAGGGGGAGTGACGCCTTGGAAGCCCTGAGCAACAACCTGCTGGTGGCGGTGACCTTCGCCTATCTCCTGGCCTCGGTGGGCTACCTGGCCGGGTGGGTCATCAAGAAGGCCCCCGTCCTGGGTCTGGCCGCCTCGGTCCTGACCTGGGCCGCCCTCATCGCCCACACCGCGGCCATCATCCTGCGCTGGCTGGCCTCCTACGAGATCGGGGCCGACCACGCGCCTTTCAGCAACCTTTTCGAATCACTGGTCTTTTTCGGATGGACCCTGGCCCTGCTCTACTTGATCATCGAACTGAAGACCAAACTGCGCCCCATCGGGGCCTTCGCCATGCCCCTGGCCTTCTTCGCCATGCTCTACGCCCTGAAGCTGGACCCGGCCATCAAGCCGCTGTTGCCGGCCCTGAAGTCCAACTGGCTCATCGCCCACGTCATCACCTGCTTTCTGGGCTATGCCGGCTTCGGCGTCTCGGCCGCCCTGTCGCTGATGTACCTGGTGACCGGCAAGGGCCAGAGCCCGGATGACCGTCGCTTCCTGGTCCTGGACGAGCTGATCTACCAGACCGTGGTGGTGGGCTTCATCCTGCTCACCGCCGGCATCGTCACCGGCAGCATCTGGGCCAACAGCGCCTGGGGCACCTACTGGTCCTGGGACCCCAAGGAGACCTGGTCGCTGATCACTTGGCTGGTCTACGCCGCCCTGTTGCACAGCCGCTACATGCGCGGCTGGCAGGGAGCCCGGGTGGCCGTCTTCTCCCTGGTGGGCTTCGTCTGCGTGCTCTTCACCTACTTCGGCGTCAACCTGCTCCTGAGCGGCCTGCATTCCTACGCTCGGTAGGCCGCGGTCAGGGGCGGCGGGCTTGATCCCCGCCGGCATTTCTCCCCCCTTTTCCCGGGTGGCCGGGACAATTGGCTGTCCCGGCGGCCTTAGCCGCGAGAGGCCCTGGGGCGGGGCGGCGTTGGTCTAAACCAGCCCTCTTCTGGTAACCTAGCGTATTTTGCCCTTGGCTCGTCGCTCTCCGTAATCGCCAGCCGCCGCCGGCCGCGCGGCGATCTCCGGGACGCTCAGTCCACCCCGGCCTGGCGCAACAGTGCCTGGGCCTCGTCCGGAAAGTTCATCTCCACCAGCAGCCGCGCCACCTCCAACAAGAGCTCCCGGTCGTCCTGGGCCAGGCCCAGGCGGGTGGCGGCGGCCAGGGACTCCCGACCCGGACCCTGGCGGCCGGCGCGCAGAAGCAGCTTGGCCAGGTTGAAGTGCAGCCGCGCCGCGTCGGGCGCGATGGCCAGCCCTTGGCGATAGGCGGTCTCGGCCTCGGCGATCCGGTTCCGGCCGGCCAGGGCCAGGCCGCGCCGGGCGCAGGCCTCGGCCGGGGGGGGAATCGGCG
>JAIWNN010000023.1 GCA_020216805.1 Desulfarculus sp.
CCCCTGCGGCCCCGCCTTTCCCTGGGCCGCCGGCGGGGTGGGCTCCGGGCGGGGGTGGGGGGGGGGCCGGGGTGGGGGCCTGGGCGGGCTGGTGGATGGCGCCGCCTCCCTCATCTCCGGGGCCGGGTCCGGGGGCCTCGCCCTGGGGGGGATGGTGGACACCGGTGGTTATTTCGTCGGCGGCCTCAGCGAGTTCGCCGCCGGCGGCTTGGCCGACCTGGGGGGGTATTTCGGCCTGGGTGGGGCCAGCGAATTCGCCGCCGAGGGGGCCCTCTTGGTCGGGGGAGAGTCGGCCGGGCTCTCCGGCCTGCTCTCCGGCGGCGCCGGCTCGTTGCTTTCCGTGGGCGGACCCGTCGCCGCCACCATCCTGGGCGCGGACCTCTTCGCCAACGCACTGGGGATGCAGGGCCCTCTCGGCGCGGTGGTGGGCGCATTCAGCGGCGGCGGAGGCCACACCCAGGAATCGGCCTTGTCCTACCTCAACGCCGACATGGAGTACCTGGCCCAGGCCACCCAGCGGGTGCGGGACTGCCTGGAGAGCGCGGTGGACGGGGTGCAGGTCTTTGGCGGCAGCATGTTGCTGACCATGGCCCCGGCCGCCCAGGAGATGACCATCCTGGCCGACACCGCCGGCGTGGGTCAGCAGAACCTCAACGCCATGATCGACGCCCTGGGCCCTCTGCAGGGCAAGTGGATCGAGGCCAGCGAGGTGATGGCCACCGCCAGCCAGGCCATTGATCGCATGAGCGACACCCTGAGCGTCAACAACGAGTTCCTGGCCGGGTGCAGCAGCCAGGCTGACGCCTTCTCCCAGATGCTGGTCAACCTGGCCGGCGGTCTGGAGCTGCCGGAGGGGCCGGCCAGCGCCCTGCAGGCCACCATCGGCGAGCTGGTGGGCCAGTGGCAAATGGGCAGCCTCAGCGCCGAGGACCTGACCTTCAAGCTCAAACAGGCCTTTGCCGGAGCCCTGGCCGAGGCCGCCAACCAGGCCGACATGACCACCGAGCGCATGCGCGCCCTGGAACAGAGCATCCGCTCCATCCCCACCGACTGGATCACCTACGTCAGCGTGGTCTACCAGGAGGAGAACAAGCCCTCCACCCTCCACGGCGGCGGCCGGGTGATGCATTCCGGCGGTTGGCTGGCCAACCTGCCTCGCTTCCACTCCGGGGCCCAGGTCACCAACCTGGCCCAGGACGAGGTGCCCATCATCGCCCGCCGGGGCGAGTACGTGGTCCGCGCCGAGAGCGTCACCGCCGCCAGCCTGCCCTGGCTGGCCGCCCTGAACCAAAGCGGCAAGCCGCCGACCGCCTTCACCGCCAACCCCCAGGTCAACCTCCACCTGGAGGTCCACGGCAACATCCTGGGCAACGAAAGCGGCCTGGAAGCCCTGGCCCGCACCCTGGAGCGCAAACTGCGCGAGATCCAGGGCGGCCGCTTCGGCTACGCCCTGGGGTAGAAGAGAAGAAAAAAGAGAAGAAAAGAAAAAATGTCTGGGGGAAACCCTTTTCTTTGGGGGCCAAAGAAAAGGGTTTCCCCCAGACCCCCTTCCCAAAAGAAAGCCGGGCGGAGCAAAGGCCGGGAGGGCGAGGGGGGAGCCTTGAAAGCCGGGGGTGGGGCGGGTCTCGCGGGCGCGGCCTAGAGGCGCGGTGGTGTCTGGTCGCGCCAGGGCTTTTGGGCCTGGTAATACGACAGGCGCAACCTCGCCTGCTCCAGGGCCTCTCGACGGCCCTGCTTCTCCAAAAGTCCGAGCGATCGCTCCTGGGTGGCCACCGCCTGGTCAAAACGTCCCACCTCGGCGTAGGCCGCGGCCAGGGTGTCCAGCACGTCCGGATTGTCGGGCAGGAGTTGGTCGGCCTTCTGGGCGTGATTGAGCGCCAGCTCGCCGTTGCGATAATCCGGGTTCCAACAGGTGGCCAGCACCCAGGCCAGGTTGTTATGAGGCTCCGGCCAGTTGGGGGTCAACTCCACCGCCCGGGCGAAGTCGGAGATGGCGCGGTAGAACTCGTGCATCTCCTGCCAGACCACCCCACGCAACACCAGGACTTCGCTAAGCTTTTCTTTGCCAAGGCCACTGCGTTTGGCCAGTTGCGACAGAATCGCCGCCGCCCGCGCCGGATCGCCGGCCTGGCGGGCCTCTTGGGCGCGGGCGAATTGGGACGGGAAATCGCTTGCGGCCGCCAGGGCGGCAGGCGACAGGCACAAGATGAGCAGCAGGGTGGAGAGAAGGCGTGTCATGGCCGCGCGCTTCCTTGCAGGGCTTCGGGCGTCGCCGGCGTTGATGGTGCTGCGTGGTTGCCGACGATCGCTACTATTCTATGCCATGAGGGGTGAAAAGGGCAGTGGCAATTGCGGACCGGCCGACCAGGATCGCCGGCCGTCCACGAAAAAGCCCGCCCGGAAAACCGGACGGGCTGGCCCTGTTTTTGGTGCCGTCGGCCGGATTTGAACCGGCACGGGTCGCCCCACCGCCCCCTCAAGACGGCGTGTCTACCAATTCCACCACGACGGCGAGTTGCTGCTAGTATCCCCCGCGGCCAGCCAGCGCGCAAGCGCCCGGGGTCGCGGACGGGGCTATTTGGCCCCCTGCTCCGCCGCCGGGGCGGGCGCGGTCGGCGCGCTGGTCGCCGGCGCGCTCTGGGCCGGAGGGTTCATGGGCACCTGGTCCACCACCGAGGGGGAGGTGGTGCGGCCCAGGAACATGGCCAGACCCAGGGAGGTGAGCATGAAGACCACCGCCACCGCCGTGGTCAACTTGGCCAGGAAGGTGGTGGCGCCGGCGCTGCCGAAGACGGTCTGGCTGGAGCCGCCGAAGGCCGCGCCCATGCTGGCGCCCTTGCCGGCCTGGAGCAGAACCACCAGGATCAGGCCCAGGCAGACCAGCAGATGAATGATCAAGACTACCGTGGTCATGAACGACGTTCCATCCCGACTAAGCCGCGGGAGCGGCGTTGATGATGCCCAGAAAATCGGCCGCGGCCAAGGAGGCCCCGCCCACCAGGGCGCCGTCCACCTCGGTCTGACCCAAAAGACCGGCCGCGTTGGCCGGCTTGACACTCCCTCCATACAGGATTCGGGTGGAGTTTGCAACCGCTTTGTCAAAACGCCAGTCCAGCCATTGCCTAATGAAAGCGTGGGCCTGGTTGGCCTGCTCGTCGCTGGCGGTCAAGCCGGTGCCGATGGCCCACACCGGCTCGTAGGCCAGGATCATCCCGCCCAGGGCGTCGGCGGACAGGCCGGCCAGGGCCCCGCCCAACTGGCTGGTCAGCACCCCCTCGGTGGCTCCGGACTGGCGCTCCTCCAGGGTCTCGCCCACGCAGACGATGGGAATGAGACCGCAGGCCAGGGCCGCCTTGAGGCGCAGGTTCACCGTCTTCTCGGTCTCGCCGAAATACTGGCGGCGCTCGGAGTGGCCCAGGATCACGTGGCTGGCCCCGGCCGCCTTGAGCAGGGGGCCGCTGACCTCGCCGGTGTAGGCCCCCTGGTCCTGCCAGTGCAGGTTCTGGCCGGCCAGGAGCACCGGGCCGCCGGCCAGGCGCTGGCTCACGGCGTGGACCGCCAGGGCGGTGGGGGCCACCAGCACGTCGAGATCCAAGCGCTTGAGCCCATCGACCACCTGGCCGGCCAGAGCCACGCTCTCGGCCACGGTTTTGTGCATTTTCCAGTTTCCGGCGATCATCAGCTTGCGGGACATGGATCAGCTCGCTTTCTCCCGGCCGGGGATTGGGTCATCACGAAGCGCCGCTTGGGTCCGGCCCGGGGCCGGCGGACGGTGTGGTCGGTCGACCCCGCGCGGCGCCGGCCATTCCGGGGAGCATCACCCTGGGGGGTGATGGATGGTTCGTGGTCTGGGTTTGCGGGTGGCGCCCCCGCGCCCCAGGTCGGCAAAGGGCTAGATGCCGCCCAGGGCCTCCACCGCCGGCAGGACCTCGCCGGTCAAAAGGGCCAGGAACGCGCCGCCGCCGGTGGAGATGTAGCTGATGTTGCCGATCTCTCCGGCCTTGGCCACCGCCACGTCGGTGTCGCCGCCGCCGATGATGGTCAGGGCGTAGCTCTGGGCGATGGTGCTGACCATGTTATAGGTGCCCCGGCTGAAGGCGTCTATCTCGAAGGCGCCCATGGGTCCGTTCCAGATGATGGTTTTACAGTCGGCCAGGGCCTCGCGATAGAGCAGGCTGGTGGCGGGGCCGATGTCGGTGATCATCCAGTTGGGCGGCACGTCCTGCACCGTGACTAGCTTGGTCTCGGCCTTGGGGTCGAAGCGGTCGGCCACCACGCAGTCCACCGGGATGTAGACCTTGACCCCCTGGCGCTTGGCGTTGCGTAGCAGCACGTTGGCCACCGGTACCAACTCCTCCTCCACCATGCTGCGGCCCACGTCGTAGCCCACGCTCATCAGGAAGGTGTTGGCCATGGCTCCGCCGATGAGGATCTTGTCGGCGTGCTCCAGAAGGTTTTCCAGGGCCGGCAGTTTGGTCATGGCCTTGGCCCCGCCCACCACCGCCGCCAGGGGACGGGCTGGATCCAGCAGCGAGCGCTTGAAGTACTCCAGCTCTTTTTTCATGGTGAAGCCGGCCACCGCCAGCGGCGCGAACTTGGTCACCGCCACCACCGAGGCGTTTTCGCGGTGGGCCACGGCGAAGGCGTCGTTGATGTAGACGTCGCACAGGGAGGCCAGCTCCCGGGCGAATTCATCGTCGTTGAGGGTCTCGCCGGGATGGAAGCGCAGGTTTTCCAGCACCAGCACCTCGCCGGGCTGCAGGGCCTCCACCATTTGGCGCACCTCGGCTCCCACGCAGTCCGGGGCCAGCTTGACGTCTTTTTGCAGCAGGCGCCCCAGACGGCGCGCCACCGGAGCCATGGACAGGGCCGGCACCCGCTTGCCCTTGGGCCGGCCGATGTGGGAGGCCACGATCACCTTGGCCCCCTCGTCCAGGGCGAAGTTGATGGTGGGCAGGGCGGCGCGGATGCGGTTGTCGTCGGTGATGTTCTGGTTCTCGTCCAAGGGCACGTTGAAGTCCACCCGGATCAGGACCCGTTTCTGACGCAGATCGACCTCGTTAATGTAACGCACGGCTATTCCCTCTCCTTGCGGCCGGGATCCACGGCCGGTTCCGGTTGGCTGAGCCCCTGCGGGGCGGGCCGAAAAAGACCACGGCCCGGCTGCGCGCCAGGCCGTGGGGTTGCGCCATGACTAGAGTTTCTTGGCCAAATAGGCGGCCAGGTCCACCAGGCGGTGAGTGAAGCCCATCTCGTTATCGTACCAGGACATCACCTTGACCATGCGCTCGTCCATGACCTGGGTCAGGGGCGCGTCCACCACCGAGGAATAGGGGCAGGAGGTGTAGTCCACCGAGACCAGGGGCACGTCGGTCACCGCCATGATGCCGTTCAGGGGGCCATCGGCCGCTTGGCGCAAGGCTCCGTTCACCTGCTCGACGTTGACCCGTCGCCCCAGGCGGACCACCAGGTCGACGATGGAAACGTCCGGGGTCGGCACCCGGAAGGCCATGCCATCCAGGCGGCCCTTCAAGGCCGGGAAGACCTCGGTGACGGCCTTGGCCGCGCCGGTGGTGGTGGGGATGATGGACATGCCCGCGGCTCGGGCCCGGCGGATGTCCTTGTGGGAGCCGTCCAGGATGCGCTGGCTCATGGTGACCGAATGGATGGTGGTCATCAGGCCGTGCTCGATGGTGAAGGCGTCGTGCAGGACCTTGGCCACCGGGGCCAGGCAGTTGGTGGTGCAGGAGGCGTTGCTGATGATGTGATGCTGGCGGGGATCGTAGGCGGTGTGGTTGACGCCCAGGACCACGGTCAGGTCCACGCCCTTGCCCGGGGCGCCGATCAGGACCTTTTTGGCTCCCGCGTCCAGGTGACCCTGGCTGGCCTCACGGCTGGTGAACTTGCCGGTGGTTTCCAGGACGATGTCCACCCCCAGGTCGCGCCAGGGGATCTCGGCCGGTTTGGCGAAGCGGGTGATGGCCACCCGCTGGCCCTCGATGGTCAGGGAGTCGTTGTCAAAATCCACCGTGCCGCCGAAGGTGCGGTGGACCGAGTCGTATTTGAGCAGGTGGGCCAACTGGAAGGAGTCGGCCCGGCCGTTGATGACCGCCAATTCCAGATCCCGGTGTCCGGTCCCCAGAATACGGGCCGCCAGACGCCCAATCCGACCAAATCCGTTGATCCCGACCTTAACCGCCATTGGCCTGCCTCCCGGGTCGAACCCTTCACCCGCTCCGATGATGCAGCCGCTTGCTCAAATGGCCAACACCCGGAGTTTCCAGGGGGAAAGGGCGCATAACACGCTACTCCGGGCGTCTTGCCATCAAATTTGCACTTTCTTTTGATCGTAAAACTTCACGCGCCTTTAATCAAGCGCTTTCCGAAGTGTGGATGCCGGCCAGGTCGGCGTTGAGCAGCAGGGCGTCCTCGCCCTCGGGCTGATAGTAGCCCGGCCGGCGGCCGACCTCCCGGAAGCCCAGGCCGGCGTAGAGCCGGCGGGCGGAAAGGTTGCTGGGGCGGACCTCCAGGCTGGCCCAGGCGGCTCCCCGCCGCCGGGCCTCGGCCAAGGCGAAGGAGAGCATCCGCCGGGCGACCCCCCGGCCGCGCTGGTCGGGATGCACGGCCAGGTTTTGAACCTGGGCCTCGTCCATCACGATCCAGAGGATGGCATAACCCCACAGGCGCTGGTCCAGATGGCCGAAAGCCCCCAGGCAGAGGGCATGGGGATAGCGCAGCTCGGCCTCGAAGAGATGGCGCGCCCAGGGTTGAGAAAAGCTCAGGCGTTCGATGACCAGGACTTGGTCCAGGTGGGCCGGGCGCAGGGGGGCCAGCAGCAGGCGCGGCCCGGGGTCAGTGGGCGAGCAGTTCGCCGGCAACCGAAATGGCCCCCTTGCCGGCCTCGCAGACCACCCGGGCCAGTTCCTCCAGACCCTTGCCCTGGCGGGCGGTGGCGGCCTTGATCAGCATCGGCAGGTTCATGCCGGTGACCACCTCGACCTGGCCCGGCTCCAGGAAGGCCAGGCTGATGTTGTTGGGGGTGCCGCCGAACATATCGGTCAGGATCAGGACCCCGTCGCCCTTGTCGGCCTTTTCCAGGGCCCCGGTCAGCAGCCGGCGCAGGTGGTCGGCCTCCAGATTGGCCTCCACCGCGACGGTTTCCACCTGCTCGATCTTGCCCAGGATGAACTCGGCCGCGTTGACCAGTTCACGGGCCAGGCGGGCGTGGGATATGATGACGAGTCCTATCACGTGGCGTTGTCCAGGGTCAGGTCGCGGTGGCGGACGGTCACCCGGTAGTCGGGCGATTTCAATTCCCGGGCCAGCCAGTCCACCACCGCCACCGAGCGGTGACGTCCGCCGGTGCAGCCGATGGCCAGGGTGAGCTGGCTTTTGCCCTCTTGTCGGTAGCGCGGCAGGAGAAAATCGAGCAACGATTTGAGTTTGCTCAAGAATGTGCCGGTGTCCTCCTGCTTGAAGACGTAATCTACCACCCTGGCGTCTTGACCGTCAAGCTGGCGCAGGTCGTGGATGAAGTAGGGATTGGCCAAAAAGCGCACGTCCAAGACCATGTCGGCCTCGGGGGGCAGGCCGTACTTGAAGCCAAAGCTCAGCAGGTTGACCTGCAAGGACGCGGGCGGAGACAACTCACTGTAAAGCCGGAAGATCTCTCGTCGCAGCTCGTGGGTGGTGAAGCGGCTGGTGTCCACGATCTGGGCCGCCCGCTGGCGGAGGGGCTCCAGGAGCTGGCGCTCGCGTTGGATGCCGTCCTGGATGGTGTCGCCCTCCCCGGCCAGGGGGTGGTGGCGTCGGGTCTGGGAGAAGCGGCGGACCAGGGCGGCGTCGCTGGCCTCCAGGAACAGGATGTCCAGGGAGAAACCGCGGTTGGCCAGGTCGTTGAAGACCTGGGGCGCACTCTCCACGAAACGGGGGGCGCGGATGTCCATCACCAGGGCGGCGCGGAAGGGTTCGCCGGCGCTGCCCAGGGGCAGGGCCACGAAGGCCGGGAGCAGCTCCACCGGCAGGTTGTCCACGGCGTAGAAGCCCAAGTCCTCCAGGGCCCGCAGGGCGGTGGACTTGCCCGAGCCGCTGAGCCCGGTGATGACCACGAAGCGGGCGTTGGCGCGGAGGTTGGCCTCGTTCAAGGCGGTCAGAACTCCTCATCCTGGGCCAGGATGATCTCGTAGATCGCCCGGGCGTCCTTGGCCTGCATCAGCTCCTTGCGCACCACGTGGCTTTTCAGCAGGCGGCTGATGCGGGCCAGGGCCTTGAGGTGGACTCCGGCCGAATTCTCCGGAGCCACCACCAGGAAGAATAGATGCGCCGGTTTTCCGTCCAGGGCGTCGAAATCCACCCCGGCCAGGGAGCGGCCAAAGGCCAGCAGCAAGTCGTCCAGGTGGGGCAGCTTGCCGTGGGGGATGGCGATGCCGTCGCCGATGCCGGTGGACCCCAGGCGCTCGCGCTCCAGGAGGACCTCCATCAGGCGATCGGGGTCCAGGCCGGGACGGGCCAGGCTCTGGCAGAGCTCCTCCATGGCGGCGCGTTTGCCCCGCGCCTGGAGATCGGGATTGATCTGTTTCTCGGTGAGCAGGTCGGTCAGCTTCATGGCTTTTGATCGGCCCCTTCGGCCGGTTATTGGGGCTCGATCAGGCCGAAGTTGCCATCGGCGCGCCGGTAGATCACGTTGAGAACCTCGGTCCGGGCGTTGATGAAGACCAGGAAGTCGCCCTGGGACAGGTCCAGTTGCATGGCCGCCTCGTCGGCGTCCATGGGCTTGGCGGTCAGCCGCTGGGACTTGATCACCCGGGGCTGGTCCTCGGCCAGGCTTTCGGCCTCGAAGACATCGACCTTGTAGGGAACCTCGGCCACCTGGGGCTGGACCCGCACGATGCGCTTGAGCTTTTCGCGGTAGCGCTTGACCTGCTTGTCCAGCTTGTCCATGACCAGGTCGATGGCGCTGTAGAGATCGCCGGTGGTTTCCTGGCCGTGGATCTTGAACCCACTGGCGTAGATCACCACGTCCGCCATGTGGCGGTGCTTCTCGACTCCCAGGGTCACCTGGGCCTCCACCGGGCCGTCAAGGTACTTTTGGATCTTGCCAACCTTCTCATTGGCGTATTCCTTCAGCGCCTCCGAAGGCTCCACGTGGCGGAAAGTCACCTGAATTTGCATTCAAGACCCTCCTTGGCTGTTCGAGCGGGCTGGGTCAGGGTCGGTCGGGCCGTCAACCCCTGCCTTGGGTCCAGTATATACCTTATCGCCGGTCTGCGGGGGGCCGCCGGGCGCAGGTGTGTTCCATATCCCCGGACCCGGCGCTTGTCAATCGCCAAGTTGGGGCCGGGGCCACCGCCCGGCCGCGTCGACCGGCCGCGTCAGGGCGGTCATTTTCCCCGGGGGCGCAGGGTCTGGCGCCGGCGGCTGGAGGGGAGGATGCCCAGCATCTCCCGGTACTTGGCCACCGTGCGCCGGGCGATGTCGATGTTCTCTCTTTTCAGCATATCGCCGATGGTCTGGTCCGACAAGGGCTTGGCCGGATCCTCGCCGGCGATGATGGCGCGGATGCGTTCCTTGACCGCCTCGGAGGCCACCGCCCCGCCCTCGACCTTGTTGATGCCGGAGTTGAAGAAGAACTTCAGCTCGAAGACACCCTGGGGGGTGTGCACGTATTTGTTGGTGGTGACCCGGCTGATGGTGGACTCGTGCATGCCCACGTCCTCGGCCACGTCGCGCAGGACCAGCGGCTTGAGGTAGGCGATGCCCTTTTCCAGGAACTCGCGCTGGAAGCCGACGATGCTCTCGGTGACTTTGTAGATGGTGCGCTGGCGTTGGTGGATGGAGCGGATCAGCCAGACCGCGCTCCTGAGTTTGCTCTGCACGTATTCCTTGGCCTCGGCCGAGGCCCCCTGGCTCAGGGCGTCCTTGTAATAGCTGTTCACCCGCAGCTTGGGCAGGCCGTCCTCGTTGAGCACGATGACGAACTCGTTGTCCATCTTGTAGACAT
>JAIWNN010000024.1 GCA_020216805.1 Desulfarculus sp.
AGATGTCCGGGGTGATGTACTGGGGCTCCTCCTCGCTGACCTGGCGTCCCGGCTTGGGGTCCAGCTTGCGGATCACCTCCAGGGCGTCGGCCACCTCGTCCAGGCTGACCCCCAGCCGCTTGGCGATGACCTGGTAGTTGCGCCGCTCCAGGTCGCCCAGGTGCTGCTCCAGGATGTCGAAGACCAAATCGTGGCCGGGGTAGAGCTCGGTGGCCTGGATCAGCAGGCACTCCTGGAGGTCGCGGGCGGCCACCCCCAGGGGGTCGAACTGCTGGATCACCTTCAGCACCGTCTCCACCGCCGCGGGCGTGGTCTGGGCGGTCTGGGCCAGGTCCTCCAGGGAAATCTGCAAGTATCCGTCTTCATTGAGGTTGCCTATGATCATGGCCCCGATGTTCATCTGCTCTTCGTCGAGGGCGGCCATGCGCAGCTGCCAGAGCAGGTGCTCTTTGAGCGAGGCGGACTTGGTGAGCATGGCCTCGAAGGAGGGGGTCTCGCGGTCCTCCAGGCCGCCGACCTCGCCCCCGGCCGGGGCCGAGGAGTACTCGCCCAGGTAGTTCTCCCAGTCGAAATCCTCCTTCACCTCGTCGGTCAGCCGCACCTCATCCAGGCCGTCGGCCGCCTCGCGGGCCTCGCCGGCCGGTCCGGCGTCGGTCTCCCCTCCGGTCTCGTAGGCGGTCTCGCTGGCCTCGGTGCGTTCGGCGGAGACGCTGGCCTCGGCCTCCAACTGGCTGGCCTCGGCCTCGCCCAGCATCTCCTCGGACTCCTCCAGCATGGGGTTTTCCAACAACTCCTGCTGGATGGTCTCGGCCAGCTCCAGGCGGTTGAGCTGCAAGAGCTTGATGGCCTGCTGCAACTGGGGGGTCATCACCAGTTGCTGGCTCAGCTTGAGGCTTTGCTTGATCTCCAGGCCCATGATTAGCTCGCCCGGCCGAGGGTGGGACGCTGGCCCGCGCGAGGACGGGCCGGAGCCCGGCCAGTCCGGGGATCGCGCAAGGGACGGTTGCTGCTGTGGGGCGGGCGGATCATGACTACAGACGGAACCTTTCTCCCAAATAGATGCGGCGGGCGATCTCGCTCTGGGCCAGGGTCTCCGGGTCGCCCTCCTCCAGCAGGGCGCCCTCGTTGAGGATGTAGGCGCGATCGCATACTCCCAGGGTCTCGCGCACGTTGTGGTCGCTGATCAGGATGCCGATGCCCCGCTCCTTGAGCTGGCGGATGATGTTCTGCAGGTCCGCCACCGCCAGGGGGTCGATGCCGGCGAAGGGTTCGTCCAGCAGGATGAAGACCGGCTCGGTGATCAACAGCCGGGTGATCTCCACCCTCCGGCGTTCGCCGCCGGAAAGCGAGTAGGCCCGGTTGTGGCGCAGGTGGCCCACCTTCAGCTCGTCCAGGAGCTCCTCCAGGCGGGCCTCCTCGGCGCTGGCGCTGAGATCCAGGGTCTCCAACACCGCCCGCAGGTTCTCCTCCACGGTCAGCTTGCGGAAGATGCTGGGCTCCTGGGGCAGGTAGCTGATGCCCCGGCGGGCGCGCTGATACATGGGCAGGTTGGTGATATCGGTCTGGTCCAGCATGATCCGACCCTCGTCGGGGCGGATCATGCCCACGGTCATGTAGAAGCTGGTGGTCTTGCCGGCTCCGTTGGGTCCCAAAAGCCCCACGATTTCGCGCTCGTTGAGGTTGAGCGAGACGTTGTCCACCACCCGTCGGCCGCCGTAGATCTTGACCAGGTTGTGCAGACTCAGGCGCGCCAAGCTATTTCTTGCCTCCCTGGGGGCCGCCGGCCGGCGGCTGTTCGCCCCGTTTAGGCGCGGCGGGCAGGGGGCTGGAGCCCTGTTCGGGGATGATCGTCACCGCCACCCGCTTGCCGGGCTTGCCGTGGACCACCGAGCGGTCGTCGTCCAGGAAGACGGTGATCTGCTCGCCGGAGACCTGGTTCTGGCCCCGCCAGACCGTGGCCTCGCCCTCCAGGAGGATCTTGCGGGCCCCGGCCCAGTAGGTGGCCACCCGCCCCACGCCCACCCGGTCCTTCTGGACGATCTTGACGTGCCCGATGGCCACCACCTTGCGGACCTTGCCGCCGCCGTCCATCAGCCCTTGGCTCGGCTGGGCTTCGCCGGCTTTTTCCGCCCCCGGCCGGGGCTTGGCCTCTTCCGCCTCGCGGTCGTAGTGGACTTCCAGTGTGTCGCTGTTGATGGTGACGTCGCCCTGCACCGCCTTGACATTGCCGATGAAGTTGGCCACCTGGGCCTTGTTGTCCACCTCCAGGCGGTCGGCCACCACGTGGATGGGTTGATCGGACTTTTCGGTGGTGAAGGCCAACGCGGCCGGCGCCCAGAGCAAGCCCACGCAGGCGGCCACGACCAACATCAACTTGCGACTCATGGTTGTCCTCCGGCTGGAGAGTCGTCCAGGGGCGAATCGGCCGTCACCCCCGGCGGCGGACCCTGGCCCTTGGGGATGAAGGTGGAATCCACTTGGCTCTTGAAGATGACCTTGCTGGCCGGCACCTCCACCAGCATGCCCTTGCCGGTGATGGAGTAATCTTTGCCCACCAAGGTGACCCAGGCGTTGGTGTCGGCCACCTGCTCCACCTCCGAATAAGTCATCCAGTCGGTGTGCAGAGAGTGGCCGTCGTCGGTGCGTCCGACCACGTGGCCCTTCAGGGTCACCATCTGTTTCTTTTGGTCATAGGCGCCCTCGTCCCCGCTGATGTCAACATGTCCGCCCTTGTCGTTGTAGAAGCGGACCTTGACCTTCTCCAGCCAGACCGCGCCGCTGTCATCCTCGTAACGGGCGCCCTCGGCTTTGAGGGTCCATTTGCGGACCCCGTCCTTGACGTGGGTGTAGCTCAGTCCCCGCAGACGGGGCTTACCGTCGCCGGCCGGCTGCGCCTGGTCGCCAGTCTCCCCCAACGGCATCTGGGCCGGGGGGTTGAGCCAGTAGGCCGCCAGGGTGCCCGCCATCACGGCCGCGATGGCCGCCAAGATTATGAGCCTCAGGTGTTTCACTTAAAGGCCAACCTCCGTTCACACCACGTCCATGGGCTGCGCGGTGAACATCAGCGGCCCTGGCGCCGGGGCGCACCCCTGTTACCCCCGGGGTGCGTCCGCCCTGAGAGTATAGCCATAGCGCCTTGGCGGGTAAAGGCAAAATTCTTGCATGCAGGGCCAGGAGGCCGATTTTCGGCGCCAAAAAAGCCTGATTTCATCTTCCGGCCAGGGGAAGCGACGACTCCCTGAGCCCCCGGACGAGCGCTCTCAGCGGTAGCGGGCGGTGACTTCCGCCCAGGCCCCGGAGCTTTTCAGCAAAAACTCGATGGCCTGGCGCACCGCCCCCCGGCCTCCGGGCAGGCTGGCCACCCAGTGGGCCGTGGCGGCCACCTCGGGGATGGCGTCGGCCGGGGCCAGGGCCAGGCCCACCGCCCGCATGGGGGGCAGGTCGATCAGGTCGTCGCCCATGTAGGCCACCTGCTCCGGGCTGAGGCGGTTGCGGTCCATCAGCTCCTCCAGGGCCGGCAGCTTGATCTTGACCCGCTCCAGGAGCTGGTCCACCCCCAGCTCCCGGGCCCGGACCCGGTTGGCCTCGCAACCCCGGCCCGAGAGCCAGGCCATCTGGCCTCCGGCCCGCTGCCAGAGCTTGACGCCGTGGCCGTCGCGCACGTCGAAGAACTTCAGCTCCCGACCGGCGTCGTCATAGACCACCCGGCCGTCGGTGAGCACTCCGTCCACGTCCAACACCAGCATCCGCACCCGGGCCGCCCGCGCCGCCGCCGTCAAGACCGCCATGCCTCAGTCCTCCCGCCGCACCAGGGCGTGGATGGTCTTGAGCCTCCGCAGCAGGGTCTCCACCTGGGCCAGGGGCAGGCTGTTGGGTCCGTCGCAGAGGGCGGCCTCAGGCCGGGGGTGGACTTCCAAAAAGACCGCGTCCGCGCCGGCGGCCACCGCCGCCTGGGCCAGGGGGGCGATGAAGGCCCGGTCTCCGCCGCTGCAACTGCCCTGGCCGCCGGGCAGTTGCACGCTGTGGGTGGCGTCGAAGACCACCGGGCAGCCGAAGGCGCGCATCTGGCCAAAGCCGCGCATGTCCACCACCAGATTGTTGTAGCCGAAGCTGAAGCCGCGCTCGGTCAGCCAGATCTGGCGGTTGCCGGCCTCCAGCACCTTGCCCAGGATGGGTCCCACGTCGTGGGGAGCCACGAACTGGCCCTTCTTGACGTTGATCACCCGGCCGGTGGAGGCCGCGGCCAGCAGCAGGTCGGTCTGGCGGCAGAGGAAGGCCGGAATCTGCAAGACGTCCAGCACCACCGCCGCGGCCTCGGCCTGGGCCGGGGTGTGGATGTCGCTGATCACCGGCAGGCCGGTGGCCCGCTTGACCTCGGCCAGGACCCGCAGACCCTCCTCCAGGCCCGGACCCCGGAAGCTGGTGACGCTGGTGCGGTTGGCCTTGTCGAAGCTGGCCTTGAAGATCAAGGGCAGGTCCAGGCGCTGGGCCACGGCCTTCAGATCCTGGGCGATGGCCAGGGTCAGCTCCGGGGTCTCGATCACGCAGGGGCCGGCGATGACGAAGAATTCATCGCGACCGAAGCGCCGTCCGCCTAGTTCGACTTCCGCCAACGGTTCCTGGCTCATGACTTGCCCTGCCCTTCGTGGCTGTGGCGCACCGCGGCCCGGATGAAGTCGCGGAACAGGGGGTGGGGATTCATGGGGCGGCTCTTGAACTCGGGGTGAAACTGGCAGCCCAGGAACCAGGGATGGCCCTTGAGCTCCACGATCTCCACCAACTCGCCGTCCGGGCTGGTGCCGCCGATGACCAGGCCCTTGGCCTCCAGCTCGGCGCGGAAGGCGTTGTTGAACTCGTAGCGGTGGCGGTGGCGTTCGCTGATCTCCTCGGTCTTGTAGGCCTTGTGGGCCAAGGTGCCCTCCACCAGCTTGCAGGGGTAGGCCCCCAGACGCATGGTGCCGCCCAGGTCGCTGAGTTCGTCGCGCTTTTCGATCTTCTGGGAGCGGTAGTCGAACCACTCGCGCATCAGGTAGATGACGGGGTAGGGGGTGTTGGGGTCGATCTCCGAGGTGTGGGCCTCGGGCCAGCCCACCACGTGGCGGGCGAACTCCACCACCGCCATGTGCATGCCGTAGCAGATGCCGAAATAGGGGATGTTGTGCTCGCGGGCGTATTGCACCGCCTTGATCTTGCCCTCCACCCCCCGCGCGCCGAAGCCGCCGGGCACCAGGATGCCGTCGGCGTCCTGGATCTCGCCAACGCCCTCGCGCTCCACTTTTTCCGAGTCCACGTAGCGGATGTTGACCCGGCAGTTGTTGGCCACCCCGCCGTGGGTCAGGGCCTCGTTGAGGCTCTTGTAGGACTCCTTGAGATCCACGTACTTGCCCACCATGGCGATGGTGACCTCGTGGACCGGGTTTTTCAGGCGGTAGACCAGGTCCTCCCAGTTCTGGAGGTGGGGGGCCCGGGTCCAGATGCCCAGCTTGCGGCAGATCTGCTCGTCCAAGCCCTGTTCGTGGAACTTCAGCGGCACCTCGTAGATGTGGTCCACGTCCACCGCGGTGATGACCGCCTCGGGCTCCAGGTTGCAAAACAGGCCGATCTTCTCCTTGAGCGAGCGCGACAGGGGCTGCTCGGTGCGGCAGAGCAGGATGTCGGGTTGGATGCCCACCCGCCGCAGCTCGCTGACCGAGTGCTGGGTGGGCTTGGTCTTCAGCTCGCCGGCGGTCTTGATGTAGGGCACCAGGGTCAGGTGGATGTAGAGGACGTTCTCCTTGCCCACGTCGGCCCGGAACTGGCGGATGGCCTCCAGGAAGGGCAGACCCTCGATGTCGCCCACCGTGCCGCCGATCTCCACGATGCACAGGTCGTTGCCGTTGACCGCCGCCAGCACCGAGCGCTTGATCTCGTCGGTGACGTGGGGAATGATCTGCACCGTGCCGCCCAGATAGTCGCCTCGGCGCTCTTTGGTGATGACGTTGTAGTAGATGGAGCCGGTGGTGTGGTTGCACTTCTGGCTGATCTTGGCGTTGGTGAAGCGTTCGTAGTGGCCCAGGTCCAGATCGGTCTCGGCCCCGTCGTCGGTGACGAAGACTTCGCCGTGCTGGAAGGGGTTCATGGTGCCGGGGTCCACGTTGACGTAGGGATCGAGCTTTTGCAGGACCACGGTCAGGCCGCGGGCCTCCAGCAGCGCGCCGATGGAGGCGGCGGCCAGACCCTTGCCCAGGGAGGACAGCACCCCGCCGGTGACGAAGATGAACTTGGGTGTCATGGACCACCTCCAATTTGGTGCACTCACAGGCCAAAAACCAGCGGCGACCCAGGGAGGGAGGCCGGACAAACCGATGGCTAAACTTATGATATAAAGTAATAAAAAGTCAAGCGACAGAAAGGATGGGTGGCGGCCGTGGCGGACGTTTGGCATGAAAAGTACACTGAGGCCAGCAGTTGGCGAAAAAACGCGACCGCTTGACAGATCATGACCAACCGGTCAAATATGGCTGGCCGAGGTCGGCGGGACAAAAACGTACCCCAAGCCGGGCCGAATCTGCTATTTGCTAGAGGTATGACTAGCCAAGCCGGGCGGAGCGGCCGGGTGGGGCAATCCTGGTCCGGCCACCGCACCCGGAGGGAGGGCCAAGCGTGAAGGTCAGAAACCACATGAGCCCCGATCCGGTCACCGTGGGGCCCGAGGCCACGGTGGACCAGGCCCTGAACCTGATGCGCCAGCACGGCATCCGACACCTGCCGGTGCTGAGCGAGGGCCGACTGGTGGGGCTGGTCACCGACAACGAGCTGCGTTCGGCCTGGTTCCCGGCCTTGCTGACCGAGGTGCAGGTCAAAGACCTGATGTCCCCCAACCCCCAGACCGTGACCGCCGACGCCACCGTCTACCAGGCCGCCCGCCTGCTCCACAATGGCCGCCTCACCGGCTTGGTGGTGCTGGACCAAGGCCGAGTGGCGGGCATCATCACCCTCACCGATGTGTTGGGGGTGCTGGTGGAGATCCTGGGCCTTTTGAGCGAGACCACCCGCCTGGACGTGCGCCTGCGCTCCGACCCGGGGGTGCTGGACAAGGTCCACGCCATCATCAGCCATCATGGCGGGCGGGTGATCAGCCTGGCCCTGGTCTCCAGCGACGGCGACCAATGGGTCTATTCCTTCCGTCTGCAAAAAATGGAGATGGTCCCGCTGTTGGACGAATTGCGGGCCGCGGGGCTGGAGGTTCTGGAATAACCCTTGGCTAGCGCCATGGCAAACATGCCCGCGCCGTTGCATCCCGCTTGGCGGCGGTTGGGGGAGCGTCTGCGCGAACTGTCCCCGCTGGTGGTGGCCTTCTCGGGCGGGGTGGACTCCAGCCTGCTGCTGGCCGCGGCGGTGGAGTTCCTGGGACCGGGGGTTCCGGCGGTGCTTTGCGTCGGCCCCTTCACCGCCCCCTGGGAGGCCGAACGCGCCCGCGCCCTGGCGGCCGAGCTGGGGGCGGAGCTGATCGAGATCGACGCCGACGAGTTGGACCAAACCGAGATCGCGGCCAACGACGCCCAGCGCTGCTATCACTGCAAGCGTCTGCGCCTGGGCCTGTTGGCCGAGCTGGCCCGCGCGCGAGGGTGGAAAAGCGTGGCCGAGGGCAGCCAACTGGACGACGCCCGCGAGCAGCGTCCCGGCAGCCGCGCGGTCAAGGAGTTGGGCGTGGCCAGCCCCCTGGCCGAGGCTGGCCTGGACAAGGCGGCGGTGCGCGCCCTGAGCCGCGCCCTGGGCCTGCCCACCGCCGAGATCCCCTCGGCCGCCTGCCTGGCCACCCGGATTCCGGCCGGCGTCCCCCTGACCGCGGAGGCCCTGGCCCGGGTGGCCCAGGGCGAGGCCGCCCTGCGCGGCTTCATCACCGGACAGATCCGCCTGCGGGACCAGTTCCCCCTGGCCCGCCTGGAGCTGGAGATCCAGACTCTGCCCAAGGCCGTCGTCGATCCCTGGCGGACGGCCATCAACAACATCCTGGAGCCGTTGGGCTATCGCCAGGTTTGCCTCGACTTGGCCGGATATCGCGTCAGCGGTCAGGAAAAAGTCTAACGCACTAGCAGTGGGAGGTGTTTCGCATGATCTCGAAAAAACGCCGCATTTTGTCGGCCATGCTCGCCCTGACGGTCGTGGCCTGCGCGGCTCCGGCCCTGGCCGCGGACAACCCTTTCCGGCCCAAACTGCCCTTCAACAGCGCCGTGGTGAAATACGAGCACAAAGGCAGTGAGCAGGGGACCTCGGTGCTCTACCTGCAGGGCGACAAGATGGCCCGGCACCGGGACACCAGATTGAGCATGATGGGCGTGAATCAGCCCAAGAAGTCCATCGAGATCACCACTCCGGAAAAGGTGATCGAAGTGGACCTGATCGGGAAGAAGGCCACCGCCTTCGGCAACATGCAGACCTATCTGGCCCAGGAGTACGACAAACTCTCCAGGGCCGAGCAGGCCACCGTGCGCAAGAACGCCGAGAAGATGGGCGCGGCCATGGCCGCCCAGTTCATGGGCAAGGGCGGCAAGCCGGAGATCAAGGAGGGGACCTACAAGGGCAAGCCGGCCCAGATCGCCACCGTGATGGGCGTCACCACCTACACCTGGAAGGACACCCCGGTGACTCTCAAGGTCGAGGGCTCGGTGATGGGGATGAAGATGGACGAGGAGGCGGTGGACATCGCGGTCAACGGTCCGGTGCCGGGCGACGCTTTCACGGTGCCGGGAGGCATCCCGGTGGTCTTCGACAAGGAGGCCGACCAGATGCAACGCCAGATGGCGGCCAACATGATCAACATGATGAAAGACCCCGACTTCGAGCGCAAGATGCAGTCTCAGGGCGGCCCCATGGGCGCGATGCTGGGCGGCATGATGGGCGGGGAGGCCACGCAGGACATGACCCCGGAGGAACGCGAGGAGCTCCAGAAGATGATGAAGGGTCGGGGGCGCGGCGGACAGCCCGGCCAGGGCATGCCCCAGGACATGAACATGGAGCAGCTTCTGCAGCAGCTCCAGGGCCAGCGGGGCGGGCGCTAGCCTCCCGACCGAACCGCAAACCGCGCCCGGCCGCGGCGGGCTAGCCCCGCCGCAGCCGGACGTACAACTCGGCGTAGCGCCGGGCGCTCTGGTCCCAGGAGAAGTCCTGGGCCATGCCCCGGGCCATCAGTCCCGGCCAATCGCCGGGCCGTGCCTTGGTCCACAGGGCCTCACGCACCGCCGCCACCACCTCCCGGGCCCCGAAGCCCTCGATCCAAAAGCCGGTGCCCCGCCTGGTCAGGGGGTCGTAGGGCTCCACGGTGTCCTTGAGCCCGCCGGTGGCCCGCACCACCGGGACCGCGCCGTAGCGCAGGGCGTAGATCTGGTTCAGGCCGCAGGGCTCGTAGCGGCTGGGCATCAAGAGCAGATCGGCCCCGGCGGTGATCAGATGGGCCATCTCCTCGCTGAAGGCCACCCGCACCCCCAGGCGTCCTGGATGGGCTCGGGCCAGGGCGATGAGCTGGTCCTGATAGCGCTGGTCGCCCGAGCCCAGGACGCAGATTCGCACCTCGTCCAGCAGCAGGTGGGGCAGGGCCTCGGCCAGGATGTCCACGCCCTTCTGATAGGCGAAGCGGCCGATGTAGCCGATGACCGCGGTCCGCTTGCCGGCTGGATCCAGGCCCATTTCCCGCAGCAGGGCGTCGCGGCAGGCGGTCTTGCCGCGCAGGTCGGCGGCCGAGTATCCCGCCGGCAACAGGGGGTCGTTTTCCGGCGACCAGATGGAATAATCCACCCCATTGAGGATGCCGGTCAGGGCGGCCTTGCGATTGGCCAGCACGCCTTCCAGGCCGTGGCCGCCCTCGGGGGTGGTGATCTCCCAGGCGTAGGTGGGGCTGACCGTGGTCAAGGCCCGGGCGGTGACCAGCCCGGCCTTGAGCAACGAGCAGTTGCCCCAGAACTCCAGGCCCTGGGGAGAGTCCAGCCAGGCGGGCAGGCCGGTGATGCCAAAGACGCCGCGC
>JAIWNN010000025.1 GCA_020216805.1 Desulfarculus sp.
TCGTAGATGCCCTGGTAGGCCAGGTTGTGGATGGTCAACACGCTGGCCGCGCCGCGCAGGGGGCCCAGGTCCCAGCCCCCGGCCTCCAGGTAGGCCGGCAACAAGGCGGTCTGCCAGTCATGGACGTGGACCACGTCGGCGGCGAAGTCCAGGGCCTTGGCCAGCTCGATGGCCGCTCGGCAGAACCAGGTGAAGCGCACCGGGTTGTCGGGATAGTCCCCTCCCGGCGGACCATAGACGCCGTCGCGGTCGAAGAACTCCGGACAATCCAATAAATACACCGTGCAGCCGTCCAGGCGGCACTCGTGCACCTGGGCCTGGCGCATCCGCCCGGCCACCTCCACCGGCAGTCGCAGATCGGTGGGCTGAACCCGATGGCGCTGGCGATCCACCGCGCGGTAGAGCGGCACCACCACCCGCACCGCGCAGCCCAGGCGGGCCAGGGCCGGGGGGAGGCTGCCGGCCACGTCGCCCAGGCCACCGGTCTTGACCAGGGGCGCCAATTCCGAGACCACGAAGAGAACCCGGATGCCGCTCGATGAAAAATTATTCATATCAATACCTTATGAAAAAAGACGCCGCCGGGGAAGGCCCGCGGCGCTCAAAAAAATAGGCAGCCAAGCGCTAAGGTATTGTTTAATCATTAATAAAAAAGTATAAAGAAACACGGAGAATGGTTCAAGCCGGCTGACGAGGCGGTGGAGTGTGATCGCGGCGACCCTGCGCAAAGTCATCAACCTGGTGAGCGACCGTCGCCAGGTGCCCCGTAGGGAGGCCCAATTGTCGGCCAGGTTCGTGGTCCTGGCCCCGGACGGGCAGACCGAACTGGTGGAGCCGCGTCCCAGCCGGGTTCTCAACCTGTCCAGCGAGGGCTGCTGCCTGGCGGTGGCCAGCCTGCACCTGGACCGTTTCCATCTCAACCGTTGTCTCGAATCACCCGAGGATTACACCCTGTTGGTGATCATGCAGGGCCCCGACGGCCAGGTCTGGCGGGCCCAGGGCCTGGTGCGTTGGACCAACCGCGAGGTGTCGGCCGCCGACCTGCCCTTCCGGGTGGGGGTGGAGTGGCTGGGCCAGGGCCTGCCCGAGGGTTGCCAGACCCTGCTGCGCCGACCCAAAGTCTGAACCATCGACCCGCGGCGAAGACGGCCGGGATCGCGGTGGGGATCCTGGTCGCGCCGGGGCGCCTGCCCAGCGGAGATGAGCAACCATGCCCGAGGTGCCAGAGGGTATCTATTTGGAAATCAAACAGAGCACCGTGGGAACGGGAAACACCGCCTCCCGGGTGACATTTCGCAATTTCTACGCGGTGCGGGTGGTGGGGGAGATGGCCGACCTGCACCTGTTGGACGACCGTCTGGGTCTGACCGGGATCAAGGAAACGGTCGCCCTGGCCAACTTCCCCTCCCAGTTGAGCCACCAGCCCAAGCTCGACCCCTTTTTCGCCAAGCTGCTGCCCAGCCTGGGCCCGGCCCAACCGCCCCAAACGCGAGCTTCCGCTCCGCCTCCGGCCGCCCGGCCCGCCAGCGCTCCACCCCAGGAACGTTCGGTGGCGGCGGTGCCCCAGGAGCGGGCGGCGGCCCAACCGCCCCAGACCCGCAAGCCCGCCCCACCACCGGCCGAGAAAAAGGAATCCGGTTGGTGGGAGATGACCAGCCGGGGGGCGGACCTGCTCAAGAAATAGCCCGGTCGCGGGGAGCGGGGCCAGTCTTCGGTCCCGGCGCCTAGTCCTCGTCGTCGTCCTCGTCGTCCAGGTCCTGGGAAAGCTGGCCGCGCACCGCCCGCACCAGGGGCAGGGCGGCCAGAGCCGGGGGCAGGGCCTCCAGGTCGGCCCGGGGGCGCAGGGGCGGGGCGAAGCGCCGGACCTCCTCCGGAGTCACCGCCAGGTCGGCCCCCAGGTCCCAGGGCTGGGCCGGGAACTCATCGGCGCTGAGTTGGCGGGAGTCGACCAGGACCACCACCGGGGTTTGCGGCGTCAACACCCCCTGGGAGACCAGCAGGGCGTGCAGCAGGTCGGTCAGTCCCCGGCCGTCGCCCAACAACAGCCCTCGGGCGTCCACCGCCAAGGCGGGGGCCACCAAGAGCTCGGCCTTGCCCAGGCGGTCGGCCGGCGGGCGCAGGGGCTTGCCGGCCTGGACCAGCGATCCGCCGCGCAACAACCTCGAGCGCAGCGGGATGGCAAGCATCTGGGGGGTGATCCGCACCAGACCCTGCTTCAGGCCCGGGGTGGCGGCCAGGAGGGTCTTGCCGTCGCCCAGGGCGTTGACCCGGACCTGCAACAGCACCGGATCCGCCATGACGACAATGGTGCGCGCCCGGCGGTATTCCGGCAACCGGCGCAGACGTTCGGCCGCCCTTCCGGCCTCCGCGAAGTGCGGCGGCCGCAGCGACTCGCCCGCTGGAGGCCACAAAGCGGACCATCGGGCCTGATATTCCTGACGTAGCTGTTCTTTTTCCCGCATGCGGTCTATTGTGACCACCTCGGGCGAGAGGCGTCAAGCCTGGCGGGATAAGAGCTTGCAACATCCTTTAATAGTTATTATCTTTGAAAAGTACCGACTGGAGGCTAAAAGGACATGGCCGGGCGGCGGCGTTTCGGCGAGGCTGAATTGGAGCTGGTGGCCCGCTCCATGGAGGTGGCCGAGGAGCTGGTCAGCGAATATTTCCGCCTGTCGGACGGCTCCTGGTTCCGCTATCCCTACGAGTTTCGCACCCTGGCCGAGCTGATGCCCCAGGAGGTCACGCCGATGGCCCTGGCCCAGGTTCTGCGCCTGCGGCGGCCGCCGGACCATCGCCAGTGGCGGGGCAAGGATTTCTACCGCATCTGCTTGCAGGACCACAACCTGCTGAGCCTGGTGCGACGCGAGGGCGAGCCGGGCCTGTTGTACCCGCTGTTGGCCTATGTGCTGGTCCACGAGTTGGTCCACGTGGTGCGCTTCTACCGGCACGAGCACCTGTTCGAGGCCACCCCCGAACAGCGGACGCGGGAGGAGGCTAGGGTCCACGCCATCGCCAGCGAAATTTTACACCCGGTGCGCTTGCCAGAATTGGATCGGGTGCTTAATCTTTACGCAGCCCAGGCCGGCCGACCTACCGGCGAAGGTTGGTGTTAGTCGAAAGGGGAGAGCCAGTCATGCCCATCTACGAGTACGAATGCCAAAAATGCCATGAGGTGACCGAGGCCCTGCAGAAAGTCTCCGATCCGGAGCTCAGGAAGTGCCCCCACTGTGGCGGCAAGGTCCACAAGATGATGAGCCTCAACGCCTTTCACCTCAAAGGCCAGGGTTGGTACGTGACTGACTACGCGGGCAAGAACTCCTCCACCCGCAAATCCGATTCCAGCGGCGACGGCGGTCCGGCCGACAAGGCCGAGAAAAGCTCCGAGGCCAAGACCACAAGCCAGGCCAAGGCCGCCGACTGAGCCTCATCCCCATCCACTCCGGACGGCGAGGGCAATCCCCTCGCCGTCCTGGCGTCTTGACAGCCGCGCGGACCATTTTCTATCGTGAGGCTACCAACCGGGACGGAGCGCTTGCCCGCCCGTCCCCAACCAGGGGGTAGCCATGCGTTGTTTCGTGGTCGTCTATGGGGCCGGAGCCATGTTGGTTCTGTCCACCTTCAAAACCTCGACCCATCCCATCCTGGTGCAGCGCCTCAAAGGCAGCGACATCCACCGCATCATGCTGATGGAGGTCAAACTGGATCTGGCGCGAGAGCGCTACGGCGAAAACTTCGAGCGAGTGGAGAAGATCATCGGTCCCGACCAGTTCAAGGTGCTGGATTTCAACGGCGCGTCGGTCTTCAAGAAATTCAGTTTTTCGGAGATGGGCCAGCCCCTGATGGTGGAGTTCTAGGCCGGGAGATGGACCTGGCGGAGATCCAGGCCGGCCGGCAGCGGCTGGCCCGGGCCAGGCGGGTGGCGGTCTTGAGCGGGGCGGGCGTCTCGGCTGAGTCCGGGGTGCCCACCTTTCGCGGTCCGGGCGGGCTGTGGGAGAACCACCGGCCCGAGGATCTGGCCACGCCCCAGGCCTTCCGGCGCGATCCGGCCCTGGTCTGGCGCTGGTACCACTGGCGCCGGAGGCTGATCTCCGCCTGCCAGCCCAACCCCGCCCACCTGGCCCTGGCCCAGTTCGAGGCCCGTGTCCCTGAATTTTGCCTCGTCACCCAGAACGTGGACGGCCTGCACCACGCCGCCGGCAGCCGGCGGGTGCTGGAGATTCACGGCTCATTGTGGCGGGTGCGTTGCCTGGGCTGCGGCGCGGCGGGCGAGGAGCGCCGCCTGGACCTGCCCACACCGCCCTCGTGCCCGGAGTGCGGCGGCCTGCTGCGGCCGGACGTGGTCTGGTTCGGCGAGTCGCTGGATGAAAATTTGCTGGGTGGGGCCTGGCGGGCGGCGGAGGAGAGCCAGGTGATGTTGGTGGTGGGCACCTCGGCCGTGGTGCAACCGGCGGCCAGCCTGACCCAGGTGGCGCGCCGGGCTGGGGCCTATGTGATTGAGGTCAACCTGGACCCCACCCCCAACACCGGCCAGGTGGACCTGAGCCTCTTGGGCCGGGCGGGGGAGCTACTGCCCCTGCTGCTCCAGCCATGAATCCGCCGATCATCAGCCTGACCAGCGACTTCGGCCCGGACGTCTTCGTGGGTCTGATGAAGGGCGTGATCCTGGGCATCTGCCCTAATGCCCACCTGGTCGACCTGAGCCACGCCGTGGCCCCCCAAGATGTGCTGGGCGGTGCCCTGGTCCTGGAGCAGGTTTTCGGGGTCTTCCCGGCCGGGACGGTCCATCTGGCAGTGGTGGACCCCGGGGTGGGCAGCCAGCGCCGGGGCTTGGCCATCGCGGCCCTGGGCCAGGCTTGGGTGGGGCCGGACAACGGCCTATTCACCCCGGTGCTGCGGGCCGACCCCGCGGCCAGGGCCTATCTCCTGACCAACCGAGCCTATTTTCGGCCGGGAAGCACCTCGGCCACCTTCCACGGCCGCGACGTCTTCGCCCCGGTGGCGGCCCACCTGGCCCGGGGGGTGTCGCCCGCCGACCTGGGCCCGGAGGTGGCGGACCCGCTCCGCCTGGAGTGGCCCCTGCCGGTCCGGGAAGGGGATTCACTGCGCGGCCAGGTGCTCTTCGCCGATCGCTTCGGCAATCTGATCACCAACCTGGAGCGCGGGTTGGTGGAGGCGTTCCTGGCCGGACGTCCGGCCCGGGTGGAATTGGGCGGATTGGTGGTTGATGGTCTGGCGCCCTGCTACGCCGCCGCGGGTCCGGGGCAACCCCTGGCCCTGTTCAACTCCTTGGAACGCCTGGAATTGGCCATCAACAACGGCGATTTGTCCGCCAAGCTGGGCTTTTCCCGCTTGGCAGCCCGCGGGGCGCCGGTGCTGGTGCGGGCGCTTGAGTAGCGCCGGGGGGCGCGTTGACAGCCGGAGAGACCGGGCCTATACTGCCGCCATGCTCAAGCTCAAGGACCTGCAAGAATTCAAGGAGTTTCTGGCCTCGGGGGCCTGGGCCGACGCCTTTGCCAACGCCGAGGAGGACCTGCGCTTGGAGATGCTGGAAAAAGTCCAGGAGCTCTTGGACGCGGCCGACGAGGCTGACCGGGTGGTGGGGGAGGTGCTGTTCAGCCAGGACGGCGTGGCCCCGGCCGGCGGGGGGGGCGGCTCGCTCGACGAGAAGGGGCGGTCCTAGGCCATGCGCCGCGTGTTGCCCTGGATCATCTTGGCGGCCCTGGCCGTGGGCGGTTTCCTGGTCACCCAGCACTACCTGCGCAGCCCCTACTGGGCGCTCTACCAGATCGGCAAGGCCGTCCACAACCACGACTCCCGCCTGTTCCTGGCCTACGTGGACCTGGGTCAGATCATCGCCTCGCAAAAAGACGCCATCGTGGAGATGATCTTTCCCTCCCAGGAAAAGCACCAGCAGCGCGACGTGGTCAGACAAATTCTCTCCGCCTTCATGGCCCCCATCACCGAGCAGGTGCGCGACCGGGTGGTGCGGGCCATTGAGGACCAACAGCGCGACAACCTCCCCAGTTCCTGGACCCTGGTGGCCCTGGGCTCGGTAACGGTGGAGGGCGACCAGGCCCAGGTGGTGCTGAGCGACCCGGTCCACGACCGCCGCCTGCGCCTGGGCATGCAGCGCAGCGCCGAGGGTTATTGGCGGGTGGTGGAGGCCAACGCCCAGGATCTTAGAGCGCTGGCCGAGAAATACCTCCTGACCCAGGGTGCGCCAGCCGCTCCCAGCCCGGCCAACGGCAGCCCCAAGCCCATGCCGGCCAACTAAGGCCATGCCCATCCTGCTCCTGTTGGCCCACCCCCGGCCAGGCAGCTTCAACGCCGCCATCGCCGCCACCTGCCGTCAAACCCTGACCGACCTGGGGCACCAGGTGGTCTTTCACGACCTCTGCGCCGAGGGCTTCGACCCCGTCTTGCCGGCGGCGGAGTTGCATCGATCCGCCAACCTCCCGGAATTGATCGAACAACACTGCGCGGAACTGACCGCCTGCCATGGCCTGGTGGTGGTGCACCCCAACTGGTGGGGCATGCCTCCGGCGTCCTTGGTGGGCTGGGTGGACCGGGTGCTGCGGCCGGGGGTGGCCTACGAGTTCTTGCCCGGGGACAGCGGCGCGGGGGTGCCCCTGGGCCTGCTGGGCGGCAAGACGCTCTTGGTCCTCAACACCGCCGACACCCCGGCCCGGCGCGAGGCCGACTATTTCGGCGATCCGCTGGATTGGATCTGGCGCCGGTGCGTGGCCGGCTTCTGCGGCATGGCCCGGGTGGAGCGCCGCACCTTCAGCGTGGTGGTCACCAGCACCCCGGCAGAGCGCGCGGCCTGGCTGGACCAGGCGCGCCGGGTGGTGGCCGATCTCTTCCCGGCGCGGCCTACAGCGCCCGCAGCCATTCCGGCTTGAGCCCCACTTTTCCGACCAAGGCGGCGTCGATCAGGGCCAGGGTGCGCTCCTTGTCCTGGGGCAGCCGGGCCCGGATAGGCAGGTAGTTGCTGGCGTGGTTGGCGTAGAAGAGCCCGCCGCTGAGGTGGGTGGTGGCGATCATCTCCCGCAGCTCGCGCAGCATGCCAAGCTTGTCGGGAAGGCGGAAGCGCCCGGCCAGAACCTCGTCGCCCAGGGGCGTGCCGGGAATCGGCATCAGGGTCAGGGCGCCCACGAAATCAGGGTCCATCTCGCTAAGAAGCGCGCCGGTGGCCTGGGCGTGCCTCAGGCCGCCCTCCACCCCGCCCAGGCCCACCAGCACCGTCACCGAGAGCTTGATGCCGGCGGCCTTGATCCGTCGGCCCTGGGTGATGAGCTTCGCGGGATTGCTTCCCTTGTTCACCGCCTTGAGCACGTCGGCGTCGCCGCTCTCCACGCCGTAATAGACGATGCCCAGGCCCAATTCCTTGAGCCGGACCAGGTCGGCGTCGGACTTCATGGAAACGCCCTTGGCGTTGGCGTAGACCCCCACCCGGGTCACCCAGGGCAGGCGGCGTTGAATCTCGCCCAACAGCCATTCCCAGCGCGGCATGGGCATGATCAGGGCGTCGCCGTCCATGATGAAGACCCGACTCTGGCGGCGGCAGTATTTCTCGGCGAAGCGCAGGTCGGACTCCAGGATGGCCTGGTCCTTGATCGCGAAGCGCTTGTCGCGATAGGTGCCGCAGAACGAGCACTTGTTGTGGGAGCAACCCACGGTGGCCTGGATCAGGATGCTGTCGGCCTCGCTGGGGGGGCGGATCAGGTTGCCTACGTAGTGAAAGCCCGTGGGCTCGGCGGAACACTCCATGGCTGGCCTCCTTATTGCGCTCATAAATATAGGTAATCCTGGCCAGGGCGGCAAGCCCGGGGCTGGGGGGACAAAAAGGGCCGGCTGACCGGCGCGGTCGGAGGCGCGCCTGTCAGCCGGCGGGGTAGGCTGGGGCGGGGCCGCCGGACACCGGCCCCGCGCCTTCCTCGTCTCCTAGCTGTTGGGACGCTCCTTGCGCAGCAGATGGGTGAAGAAGGGACTGGCGGCCATGGTTTGGGGCGCGCCGACCGCCGGGCTGGCGAACTCGGGCCGCACCGCGCCCACCACCTTCTCCGGAGCCTTGGTGACGAGGCTCAGGCCGGAGGCGACCAACAGCAGGCAGCCGGCCACGATGTAGGCGGTGCTGAAACTGCCGGTGGCGGCCACCACCATCTGGGAGAGCTTGGGCAGGACGAAGCCGCCCACACCCCAGGAGGTGAAGATCAGGCCGTAGTTGACGCCGAAGTGCTTGAGGCCGAAATAGTCCTTGGTGGCCGAGGGGAACAGCGACAGGTTGGTGCCGTAGTTGAAGCCGATCAGGGTGGCGGCCAGGACCATGAACCAGGCCTGGGCCGCGCCCACCACGAGCAGGGCGAACATCACCACCGCCTGGAGGCCCATCATCAGGAGCATGGTGCGGGTGCGGCCGATGCGGTCGGAGAGCAGGCCCGCCGCCACCCGGCCGCCGGCGTTGCCGATGGCCATCAGGGCCACCACGATCCAGGCCATCTGGCCCAGGCTCTGCTTGGCCATGCCGGCCACGTTGCCGATGATCATCAGGCCGGCCCCGGAGCCGATGGCGAACATCAGCCACAACTTGTAGAAGGCCCCGGTCCTGAGCATTTCGCCGGGGGCGAAGTCCTGCTTATGGGTGGCCGCGTTCTGGCTGGGGGCGGGCGCGCCCTCGGGCCGGTAGCCAGCCGGAGGGTTGACCAAAAACTGGGCCAGGCCGCAGACCACCAGCATGAAGGCCCCGCCAAAGATCAGCATGCTGGTGCTGAGCCCGAAGTTGGCGATCAGGAATTCCGAAAGCGGGGCAATGTAGACCGAGGCCAGGCCGAAGCCGGCCACCACGATGCCGGCGATCAGACCGGTCTTGGAGGGCGCGAACCACTTGATGGCCGGCGGGGTGGCCGAGGCGTAGCCAAAACCCAGGCCCATGCCGGTCAGCACCCCGAAGCCCAGCACCCAACTGGCCAGGGAGTAGGAGACGCTGCTCCACATCAGGCCCAGGCCGGTGAGCACGCCGCCGATGACCGCGGTCAGGCGCGGGCCCAGCTTGTCCTGCACCCGGCCGGCCAGGATCATGGTGGCGGCGAAGACCAGGCAGCAGACCGCGTAGGGGTCGTTGAGGTTGGCCAGGTCCCAGGTGAACAGCCCGTCGTGGGCCTTGATGGAGGAGGCGATGGACTCCTTGAAGATGCTCCAGGTGTAGAGGATGCCCAGGGCCAGGTTGATGCCCAACCCGGCCAGGGTCACGGTCCAACCCTTGTTCTGAACTTGGCTCATGGTCTCTCCAGCCCTTCCCCCGCTGGGGTTCGTTGGTTGCGGACGGTCGCGGCATCCCGCCCGCACCCCCCAAAAATGCAGGGGGCGTGCCAAGGACTGGCGCAAAATAACAAGCAGTGATTACTGGATGTTATCCAGAAAAGCCTCGCGTGGGGGCATGGCGGGATTCCAAATCTTAGAAGATTTACCAGACCGAGTTAGAATTTTTTCTATTCGTGACCCTCGGCCGAGACCAGGCCCAGTTTTTTCTTGCGATAGCGCAGGGTGTGGTAGTTCATGCCCAGGAGCTGGGCGGCCTTGACGTCGCTGCCCTCGGCCAACTCCAGGGCCCGCTCCAGGTAGACCCGTTCGATTTCCTCCAGCACCGCGCTCAGATCCAGGCCCTCGGGCCCCAATGCCGGGGGGCGGGGGGCGCCGCCATCGCCGGCGGCGGCGGCCGGGGTGGCCACGCGTCCGGCCAGGGCGTCGGCCGGCGGGGCCTCCAGGCCCAGGTCATCGGGCATCAGCTCCGGACCATGGCCGGAGAGCACCCCGCGTTCGATGGCGGCCTTGAGTTCGCGCACGTTGCCCCGCCAGGGGTGGGCCATCAGGGCCACCTCGGCCGGGGGCGAGATGGCGGTGAAGGTCTTGTGGTATTTGTCGGCGAACTGGACCAGGAAGTGGCGGGCGATGGGCAGGATGTCCTCTCGCCGGTGCTCCAGGGAGGGGACCTCCACCTTGA
>JAIWNN010000026.1 GCA_020216805.1 Desulfarculus sp.
GCACCGCCAGGCGGTAGTAGAGGTCGCGGCGAAAGCCGCCTTGCTCCACCATGGCCGCCAGGTCGCGGTTGGTGGCCGAGACCACCCGGGTGGTGGTGCTGTGCTTTTTGGTGCCGCCCACCCGGTAGTACTCGCCGGCGTCCAAAAAGCGCAGCAGCTTGGCCTGGGCCTCCAGGCTCAGGTCGCCCACCTCGTCCAGGAAGAGCGTCCCCCCGGCCGCCTGCTCGATCAGTCCCTTCTTGCCCCCGGGTCGCGCTCCACTGAAGGCCCCGGCCTCGTAGCCGAAAAGCTCGCTCTCGATCAGCTCCCGGGGGATGGCGGCGCAGTTGAGGCTGACGAAGGGGCCGTTGAAGTTGGGGCTGTGGTAGTGGATGGCGCTGGCGATCAGCTCCTTGCCGGTGCCGGTCTCGCCCACGATCAAAACCGGGGCGTCCGGGCTCTGGGCCACCTGGCCCACGAACTCCCAGAGGTCGGTGACGCCCCGGCTCTCGCCGATGAAGCAGGGCAGGTTGTCCTCGATCAGGCGGTCCTGCAGGGCCTGGACTTCCTTGCGCAGGCGGATGGACTCCAGGGCCGCGGCGATGGTCTGGCGCAGGGTGTCCATCTGCAGAGGCTTGACCACGTAGTCGGTGGCGCCCTTTTTCATGGCCGCGATAACCGTCTCGGCGTCCTCGTAGGCGGTGATCATGATGAACAGCACGTGGGGGTGCTTTTGCCGGATGCGGACCATGGCCTCGATGCCGTTGATGCCCGGCAGGCCGATGTCCATCAGGATCAGGTCCGGCGGGGCGGTCTCCACCACCGGCAGGGCCTCCTCGGCGCTGGCGAAGGTCCGCACCTGGTACTGGGTCAGGGTCAGCAGCGCCGCGTCGCGGATGCTCTCCTCGTCGTCCACCACGTATACGGAATATCGGATCATGTCGCTCCCCTGCCGATTGGCCGGTTAGCCATGGCTGTCATAGCCCCAGTAGACCACCGCTGGTATTTCCACCCGGAACTCGGCCCCGCCCCAGCGGCTGACGCCGACCTTGAGCGCGCCGCCGTGGTCGGTGACGATGCGGTGGCTGAGGCTCAAGCCGATGCCCGAGCCCTCGCGCTTGATGGAGAAGAAGGGATCGAAGATCTTCTCCCGCAGCTCCAGGGCCACCCCGGGGCCGGAGTCGGCCACGGTGAAGACCAGGCGGTCGCCCTCCAGGGCGGTGGCCACCAGCAGGCGCTTGTCGCCGGGATGGTCGCGCAGGGCCTGCACCGCGTTGGTGATCAGATTCAGGAGCACCTGGCCGATGAGTTGACGGTCGGCGTGACACAGGGGGAGGTCCTCGGCCAACGCCCGCTCCAGGCCGATGCCGGCCTTGCGCAGGGTCACCGCGCTCAGCTCCAGGGCCTCCTCCACCACCTGGTTGGGATTCATCCAGCCCATCTTGGGGCTGTTGGGCCGGGAGAAGTCCAGTACCCGCTTGATCACCGCCTCGATCTTGGCCGAGGCGTTCTTGATGCTGTCCAGCACCCGCTGGGCGTCGGAGGCCCTTTCGGGCTGATCGATGAGGTCTTGCAGGGCGCTGAGGTAGAGGTTGATGCCCGATAGGGGGTTGCGGATCTCGTGGGCCAGGCCGGCCGCCACCCGGCCCAGGGAGGCCATCTTGTCCTGGATGCCAAGGAGGTGCTCCAGCTCCTTGGCCTTGGTGGTGTCCAGCCAGATCACCAACAGGGCCGGATATCCCTGGAACTCGATCAGATTGGCCCGGCAGAAGGCCCAACGCAGGCCCTGACCACTGGGCATGCGGCCATAGGGGAAGTAGCGCAGCTCGAACTCCAACTGGCCGCCTTGGGCCGCGACTTCGGCTTCGGTCAACCGGGCCAGGCGGTCCAGGTCCTCGGGCGGGGCGTCGCGGAACTGGGCGAACTCGAAATCCCGGGGCAGGTCGCCCAACAGGCGCACGAACTCCGGATTGCGATAGACCACCCGCCCTTTTTGCAGGATGCAGATGCCCACCAGGGAGTGCTCCACCAGGTCGCGGAAGCGCTTCTCGCTCTGGCGCAGGGCCTCGTCCATCTCCCGGCGGGCGGTGACGTCCTCCAGCGAGCCTAGCACCCCCACCACCCGGCCCTCGGCGTCGTGCAGGGGGATGCGGCTGGTCTCCATCCAGCGGCATTCCCCGCCGGGGCCGGTCCAGGCCTCCAGCAGCCGCAGCTCGGGCCGGTCGCTTTGCATCACCCGGGCGTCGGCCAGGCGCTGGGCGTGGGCCTGGTTCAGGTCCCAGGCCAGGTCGAAGTCGGTCTTGCCCTTGACCTGCTGGGGGCTGTCCACCCCGGAGAGCCGGGCGTAGTTCTGGTTGCAGCCCAGGTAGCGGCTGAGGTGGTCCTTCCAGAAGACATGCTGGGGAATGTTGTCGATGACCAGGCGCAGCATGGTGCGGCTGGCGCTGAGCTCCTCCAGGGCCTGTTGGCGGCGGGCCTCGGTGTCCAGACCGTGTTTGACGATGTACATGGAGAGCAGGATGATGGTGACCAGGATGGTCAGGGAGACGGCGGTGAGCTTGCTGAGCATGGCCGTGATTTCGGCCGCCACGTCCTCCACGTAGATGCCGGTGCCCACAATCCAGCCCCAGGGCTGGAAGAGCTGCACGTAGGAGATTTTGGGGACGATGCGCTGGGGGTCGTCCATCCATTGCCACATATAGCCCACGTAGCCCTGGCCCTGGGCCTTGGCCACCTCCACGAACTCCACGAAGATGCGCTTGCCGGCCGGGTCGCTGTAGCCGGAGATGTCCGCCCCCTCCAGGTCGGTGCGATAGGGGTGCATGATCATGCGCGGGTGCAGGTCGTTGATCCAGAAGTAGTCCTTGAGGTCCTGGCCGTAGCGCTGCTGGCGGATGAGCTCCCGGGCCTGGTCCTGGGCCTGGGCCAGGGTCAGTTTGCCCTCCTGGTGCAGGCGCTGGAAATAGGCCAGGCTGTCGCAGGCGGTGCGGACCAGCTCGCGGATCATCTCCCGTTTGCGCTCCAGACTGTTCTGCTCCAGCGCCGGCAGGATGAGGGCGAAGATGGCCAGGGAGAAGAGGATCACGGTGAGGATGGCGGGCAGGATGAGGCGGATGCTGAGCGGCTGCCACAGGCGCCGCCAGCCCTTCTCCTGTCTGGCGATGGCCGGACTCTGGGTCATCATGCCACACCCCCCGCCGGGCGGCCTTACCGGGGGCCGTCTGCCTGGCAGCAAAGCACACCCGGGCCGGGTTTGGCAAGGCCGGCCCGCGCGGGACGGCCGGGGGCGGGTGGAGCCGGGGCGGAGTCGCCAGCGGCCCCGCCTCGGCAGGGCTGCTCAAGCCTTGCGGGAAGGCTTCTTGGCCGCGGGCTTCTTTTTGGCCGGGGCCTTGGCCGCCTTGCGGGCCAGCTCCCGCAAGCGCTCCAGCTCCTGCTCCACCAGGTAGTTCACCGAGCCCTTGGGGTAGTTGCCCTTGGAGTTGGGCTCCCCGGCCGGCAGGCCGGTGAAGATCTCCAGGGCCTGGTCCAGATGCTCCACCGCGTAGATGCTGAACTTCTTCTTGCGCACCGCCGCCACGATGTCCTTGGGCAGCATCAAGTTCTTGAGGTTGGCGGCCGGGATCACCACTCCCTGCCGGCCGGTCAGTCCCCTAGCCTCGCAGAGGCGGAAGAAGCCCTCGATCTTGATGTTGACCCCGCCGATGGCCTGGGCGCGTCCGTTCTGGTCCATGGAGCCGGTGATGGCCAGGTCCTGGCGCAGGGGCGCGCCGGAGATGCGGCTGATCAGGGCCAGGGCCTCGGCCAGGGTGGCCGAGTCACCGTCGATGGAGCCGTAGCTCTGCTCCATCACCAGGCTGGCGGTCAGGGTCAGAGGGCCCTTGCCGCCGAAGCGGTTGCGCAAAAACCCGGCCAGGATCAGGGTGCCCTTGGTGTGGAAGGGGCCGGAGAGGTTGCTTTCACGGTCGATGTTGACCAAGCCCTCGCGGCCCAATCCCAGGGCGGCGCTGATCCGCCCCGGGTGGCCGAAGGCGTGGTCGCCCAGATCGAAGACCGCCAGGCCGTTGACCTGGCCCACCTGGCTGCCGCTGGTGTCGATGTGGATGAAGCCCCGGGTCACCGACTCGCGCAGGCGCTCCTCGGTCTGGGAGGCGCGGTGGCGGCGTTTATCCACCGCGTGTTGCACGTCCTGGGCCTGGATGGCCTGGCGCTCGGCCTGGCGGGCGTAGAAGTTGGCTTCCTTAAGGACGTCCTCGATGATGGCCAGTTGCAGGGTCAGGCGCTCGCGGTCGCCGGTCAGTTCGGCGGCCAGCTCGATCAGGCGGGCCACCGCGTCGCGGCGCAGGGGCAGCATCTGCCGGCGGTTGGCGACGTGACAGAGGTGGCCGATGAAGCCGGTGACCTCCGCCGCGCCCCAGTCCATGCGATCGGCCATCTGGGCCCGGACCTTGAACAGCTTGGGGAACTGGGGGTCATAGGCGTAGAGCAGGTTGTAGAGCATGGTTTCGCCCACCAGGATCACCTTGAAATCCAAAGGGATGGGCTCGGGGCGCAGGGTGCGGGTCACCATGAAGCCCAACTGCTCCATGGCATCTTCCATCACCACCCGTTTCTCCTTCAGGGCGCGCTTGAGTCCCTCCCAGGGCAGCCACAGGCGCAATAGTTCCAGGGCCGGGAGCACCAGGTAACCACCGTTGGCCTTGTGCAGGGCCCCGGCCTGGAGCAGGGTGAAGTCGGTCAGCAAGGCGCCGAACTGGGCCTGGCGCTCGATGCGGCCGAAGAGGTTGGGGTGGGTGGGATGGTTGACCACCACCACCGGCGCGCCATGGGTCTCGGAGTGGTCGACGAAGACGTTGACCTGGTACTCGCGGAAGCTCTGCTCCTCGCTGGGCACCGGGAAGGGCAGGGGGGGCTGTTCCTTCTTCTTGAAGCGCTCGTAGTTGTTCACCAGATCCTCGCGCACCTGCTCGAGGTAGACCAGGACCTCCTTCTGCTCGGCGTATTTGTCGACAAGCTCGTCCAGCAGGTGGCCCACCCCGGCCAGCACCGTGGCCCGGTCCAATTCACGCAGGGCGGCGTTGAGCTCCTTCTCCTCGCTGGCCACCTGGCGCAGGACCTCGGCCACCCGCTGCTGCAGAAACTCGCTTTTTTCACGCAGCTTGACGCGGTCCTCCTCCTTCATCTCGCGGATGTCGGCCTCGCTCATGGGCTCGCCTTCGGCGCCCATGGGGGCCAGCATGATCCCGCTGGCCTCGAAGCGCAGCAGATAGCCCTGTTCGCGGGCCTCCTGATCCAGGGCCTGGAACAACTCGGCCCGGCCGCGCTTGAACTGGTTGACCAGGGCCTCACGCGCGCTTGCGTAGTCTTCGCTCTCGAACAGGGCGGGAATCTTGGTCTTCAGTCCGTCCACCAGGTTGGCCATCTCCTTGGCGAAGACCTTGCCCTGGCCGGTGGGCAGGCGCAGGGCCCGGGGCTGGTCGGGCTGGCGGAAGTTGTGGACGTAGACCCAATCCGGCGGCGCGGGCTGCTCCTTGGCGATGCGCTCCACGAAGCTGCGCACCAGGTGGGTCTTGCCGGTGCGTTGGTCACCGGCCACGAAGACGTGGTACTCCATGTCGTCCATGGCCAGGCCGAACTCCAGGGCCGCCTTGGCCCGATCCTGTCCCACCACCGGTTCTTGGCAGTGAGTGGCTTGGTCGCTAGTCTCGAAGGGCACCAGGGCGGGGTCGAAATCGCGGCGCAGGTCTTGGGGCTTGAGCGGCTTCAAGGCGTCGGCCATGCCAGCATCCTCCGGTGGTGGTGCGCTGAACGCGAGCGGGATTGAAAGTTTCGTTAGAGAATAGCACAGGACGGGCGGAGGGCGTGGGGACGGGCAAAAAAAAGGGGCCCCGCTAAGGGGCCCCCGCGACGGTCCGCGCCCTGCCTAGCAGGAGGGCGTCCCGGGCCGGGACCAGGCCATGCGCACCGCCTCGCCGTGCAGGGAGGCGATGAGGGGGCGCACGTCCGAGGACTTGGGCAACAGGCGCAACTGGCCGTCATCGCGGGGCAGACGGCGCTGAGGCGGTCCCAACAGGATCAGAGGGCCGCCATGCAGGCGGCGCACCCGCGGCAACCAGGTCTCCAGGCGTTCACCGGCGGAGTCCAGGTCGGTGACCAGCAGCTGGGTCGGTTCCCGTTCCAGACGGAACATGGCCACCCCCAGGTCGGGCAGCACCTGGACCGCGAAACCCGCCTCGCTGAGCTCCTCGCGATAGAGCCTGGCCACGGCCGGGTCCTTTTCCACCACCAGCACCCGCAGCATGGCCTCCTCCTGGTCCCGGACCCCAAGGTCCGCAAATAACGAGGCCCCTTGCCTGGCCCGTCCGCGCCACGCTGGTCCCGCAAGACTGATTGACGGTATTTGATCCCGATGCAAATAAAGTGCCGATATTCCACGGTGGGAAATTGGGTGGTTAGGCGGGCTGGCGGCGGGAAAAATGTCCGAAATCCGACAGATGCTTTGCCCCCGCAGAGCCATCCAGGGATAACCATCTGGATTATAGCCGGAAAACAAAAAATGTCCTGAATTCGACGCATGTCTTGATTTCGGCATATGGGGGTAGGGGTGGGCTTGCGCCAAAAAGCCGGAGGGACGGGGTGGGACCTGTTTATTTAACCGGCTAAAAGTATAGCTAAATTAAGAGCATCGCCCCCTGATTCCGCGCCGCCGGACGATTTGGCCCGGCTTTTGCTCTATCTCTGGTCGCCTGCAGGTTGCAACGGTTCACCTCCAACACCGAGGAGCAGGTCATGCGCAGAGCTCGAAAGACCCGCGGCAAGAGCGTCCCCTTCAGCCCCAGCCTCGATGTCAACGCTTGGTTGGCCGAGAATCCGGACGCCCTCATCACTTGTCCCAGCCAGCCCGGGAACCTGAAGCTGCTGCCCTCGGCCTGCGTCAAGCGGCACCAGGCCGCCAACGAGCCCAAGTGGTCCACCATCGGCGCCGAGCCGTTCCACCTCTTCGTTTTCAAGATGAACCTGGTTGCCTGCCGCAACTGCGCCATCGGCGCGCGCCTGGCCCGCGAGACCAAGGTCATGGCGGCCTGACACCTCCAGCCTCCTCCGCCGGGCTCCCCCGCCCGGCCCCATCCTCGCCCACGCCCTTCGGGGCGTGGGTTTTTTAATCCTGGCCAGGCTTGCGAGGGACGGGTCATGGCCCTACAATGGCCGCCAGCCAAACCACCATCATTCCCCCTCACGCGAGGAACGGCATGGCGCGCAACCTGGCCCATAAGATCATCGCCGACCACCTGCGGGAAGGCGTTCTGGAGCCCGGCCAGGAGATCGGCCTGGGCATCGACCAGACCCTGACCCAGGACGCCACCGGCACCCTGGCCGCCCTGGAGTTCGAGGCCCTGGGCCTGGACCGGGTGCGCACCGAGGTCTCGGTCTCCTACGTGGACCACAACCTGTTGCAGACCGACTTCAAAAACCCCGACGACCACCGCTTCCTGCGCACCTTCGCCGCCCGCTTCGGCTTGTGGTTTTCGCCGCCGGGCAACGGCATTTGCCACCAGCTCCACCTGCTCAACTTCGGCCGCCCTGGGGCCACCCTGCTGGGTTCGGACAGCCACACCCCCCACTGCGGAGGCCTGGGCATGCTGGCCATGGGGGCCGGGGGCCTGGACGTGGCCGCAGCCATGGCCGGCTATCCTTTTTTCCTGCCCTGTCCCCGGGTGCTGGGGGTTCGCCTGACCGGCCAACTGGCCGAGGGCGTGACCGCCAAGGACGTGATCCTGGAGCTGTTGCGCCGCTTGAGCGTCAAGGGCGGGGTGGGCCTGGTGCTGGAGTATTTCGGCCCCGGCGTGGCCGGCCTTTCGGTCAGCCAGCGGGCGGCCATCTGCAACATGGGCGCGGAGCTGGGGGCCACCGCCAGTCTGTTCCCCAGTGATGAACGCACCCGCGATTTCCTGGCCGCCCAGGGTCGGCCCCAGGTCTGGCGCGAGCTGGCGGCCGATCCCGGCGCGGAATACGACCGGGTGGAGGAGATCGCCCTGGACCGGCTGGTCCCCCTGGTGGCCTGCCCCTCCAGCCCGGACAACGTCCGCCCGGCGGCCGAGCTCGGGGATGTGGCGGTGGAGCAGGTGATCGTAGGCTCCTGCGGCGGCGGCTCCTACGAGGATCTGATGACCTTGGCCCTGGCCCTCAAGGGCAAGACCATCGCCCCGGGGGTGAATCTCTACGTCAACCCCGGCTCGCGCCAGGCCCTGGCGCAGTTGGCCGCAGCCGGCGGGCTCCAGGATCTATTGGCCGCCGGAGCCAGCATCTTCCAGGCTGGCTGCCTGGGCTGCATCGGCATGAGCCAGGCCCCGGCCACCGGCAGCGCCAGCCTGCGCACCTTCCCGCGCAACTTCCCCGGCCGCTCCGGCACCCGGGACGACCGGGTCTACCTGGCCGGGCCCCGGGTGGCGGCGGCCACCGCCCTGGCCGGCCACCTCGCCGATCCCCGCGACCTGGAACCCCTGCCGCCCCTGCCGCCGGCGCCGGACCTGCGGCCCGAGGCCCTGGTCCCGCCCCTGGCCGACGGCGCGGGGGTGGAGATCGTGCGCGGACCCAACATCGCCCCCTTCCCGGTGCTGGAGCCCCTGCCCGCGGACCTGACCTGCCAGGTCATCCTCAAGCTGGGCGACAACATCACCACCGACCACATCATGCCCGCCGGCAGCAAGATCCTGCCCCTGCGCTCCAACGTGCCGGCCATCAGCCAGCACGTCTTCGCGGCGGTGGACCCCGAGTTCGCGCAGAAGGCCCAGGCCGCGGCCCCGGTGGCGGTGGTGGGCGGCGAGAACTACGGCCAGGGCTCCTCCCGCGAGCACGCCGCCCTGGCCCCGCGCTACCTGGGGGTGCGGGTCAAGCTGGCCAAGTCCTTCGCCCGCATCCACCGCGCCAACCTGTTCAACTTCGGCATCGTGCCCCTGGTCTTCGCCGATCCGGCCGACTACGACCGCCTGGAGACGGGCGCGCGGCTGGAGTTCCCGGGCCTGGCCCAGGCCATCGCCGAGGGCCGGGAGATCATCCCCTGCCGGCTGGAAGGCCGCGAGCTGGGCCTGATTCTTGACGCCAGCCCCCGCGAGCGCCGCCTTCTGGTAGCCGGCGGACTTTTGAGCCTGATCCGGGGCGGGGCCTAGGCCCGCCGGGGCGGGCGCGGCCCAGGATCGCGCGATGGCGCGGAAATCGGTTGCCAGGGGCCGATATGCGGCATATTATGATGACCACCTGGTCACCGCCCCGGACTCGCCAGCCCGGGACCATTGCCGGCGGTCCGTCGTCCCAGGCGGAGCCGCCAGGGAGCCCGACGCGACCATGTCCCCCGCCGCGCGCCGCGACCCAACCACCGGCCCGTTGTCACCCCTGCCTCCGCTGGAAGTGGACACGGCCGTCATCAGCGACCCCGACCTGCGCCCCCTGGCGGCCAAGCTGATGGCCGGCCAGCGCCTGGAGCGCGAGGACGGCCTCAGCCTGCTCAACAGTCGCGACCTGCCCGGCCTGGGGGCCCTGGCCACGGCGGTGCGCCGCCACCACAACGGCCAGCGGGCCCACTACGTCCTCAACCGCCACATCAACTACTCCAACGTCTGCGTCAATCAGTGCGCCTTCTGCGCCTTTTGGCGCGAGGCGGCCCAGGAGGGGGCCTACACCATGACCCCGGCCGAGGTGGCGGACAAGGCCGCCTGCGGAGGTCTGCCGGTGGACGAGCTGCACATCGTGGGCTCCTGCCACCCCGATCTGCCCTTCGAGTACTACGAGGACATCCTGCGCGCGGCCCGCCGCGCCCGACCCGAGGCCTGCCTCAAGGCCTTCACCGCGGTGGAGATCGACCACCTGGCCCGCATCTCGGGCCAGACCCCGCGCCAGGTGCTGGAGCGCCTGATCGCCGCCGGCCTGGGAGCCATGCCCGGCGGCGGGGCCGAGGTCTTCAGTCCCCGGGTGCGGCAAAGGCTTTGCCCCCGCAAGACCAGCGCCGAGGACTGGCTGGCCATTTCCG
>JAIWNN010000147.1 GCA_020216805.1 Desulfarculus sp.
GTCCCGGCGGCGGTGGTCGCCCACGGCCAGGCGGTGGCCCGCGCGGCGCGCGGGCTGGGCCAGGCCCTGGTGGCCGCGGGCAACTCCCTGGACCTGGATCTGCTGGAGGCGGCGGCCCGTTGCCACGACCTGGCCAAGGGCCAGCCCGACCACGCCCAGGCCGGAGCGGCGATTCTGCGGGACTGGGGCTGGCCCCGGGTGGCGGAACTGGTGGCGCGGCACGCGGACATCGATCCGCCCCAGGAAGGGCCGGTGGGGGCCGACGAGGTGCTCTATCTGGCCGACAAGCTGGTGGAGGGCGACCAGCCGGTGGACCTGGACCAACGCTTCCAGGCCAAGCTGGCCCGGCACGGCGGTGATCCCGGCGCGGTCATCGCCATCGAGCGCCGCTGGAGCGCGGCCCGGGCCATCCGGGCCCGCATCGCGGCGGTCTGCGAACGGGACCAGGCCGCGGCCGGGTAGGGGCGTCGTCGGCAGGCACTTGTTGGTCATTGCGGGGAGCGCCGGCGACGAAGCAATCTCTGCGTCACTTAATTCAGGAGGGGGCTTCGCTGCGCTGGCAATGACAGCAAGATAGAACCACTAGATCTGTCATTGCGAGGAGCGCCAGCGACGAAGCAATCTCTCCGTCACTCAACTCAAGAGATTGCTGCGTCGCCCCCGCAATGACAAAAGAGACGGAAGGCGAGCGATGCCAAACCCGCGCCAGCACCATCAGCCCTCCGGCTTCAGGAACAGAATCCCCAAAGGCGGCAGGGTCAGACTGAGGCTGTGGGGACGGCCGTGCAGGGGCTGGTCCAGGGCCATCACCCCGCCGGCGTTGCCCACCCCGCTGCCGTCGTAGTCCCGGGCGTCGCTGTTCAGGATCTCCCGCCAGAATCCGCCCCGGGGCGCGCCCACCCGATAGTCATGGCGCACCACCGGGGTGAAGTTGCAGACCACCAGCACCTCCTGCCCGGGGTGATCGCCCAGGCGTAGGAAGGTCAGCACGCTGGCCTGGCTGTCGTTGCAATCCACCCAGGAGAAGCCTTCCCAACTGGCCTCGCGCCGGTGCAGGCCCGGTTCGGAGCGGTAGGTCCGGTTCAGGTCGCTCACCCAACGTTTGACCCCGGCGTGGGAGGGATAGTCCAACAGGTGCCAATCCAGGCTGTGCTCGTGGCTCCACTCCCGCCACTGGCCGAACTCTCCGCCCATGAACAGGAGCTTCTTGCCCGGCTGGGCCCACATATAACCCAGCAACAGGCGCAGGTTGGCGAACTTCTGCCAGGTGTCGCCCGGCATCTTGCCGAGCAGCGAACCCTTGCCGTGCACGACCTCGTCGTGGGAAAGCGGCAGCACGAAGTTCTCGCTGAAGGCGTAGAGCATGCGAAAGGTGAGCTGGCCGTGGTGATATTTGCGATAGATGGGGTCGCGCTGGAAGTAGAACAGGGTGTCGTGCATCCAGCCCATGTCCCACTTGAAGCCAAAACCCAGCCCGCCCAGATAGGTGGGTCGGCTGACCATGGGCCAGGCGGTCGATTCCTCGGCGATGGTCTGGCCGCCGGGGAAGGCCTGGTAGACGGTGCGGTTGAAGTCGCGCAGGAATGACACCGCCTCCAGGTTCTCGTTGCCGCCGAACCGGTTGGGGATCCACTCCCCGTCCTTACGCGAATAGTCCAGGTAAAGCATCGAGGCCACCGCGTCCACCCGGAGGCCGTCCACGTGCATCACCTCCAGCCAGAAGTAGGCGCTGCTGAGCAGGAAAGCCCGCACCTCGTTGCGACCGTAGTTGAAGATGTAGCTGCGCCAGTCGGGATGGAAGCCCTGGCGCGGGTCGGCGTGTTCATACAGATGGGTGCCGTCGAAATAGCTCAGGCCGTGGTGGTCGCTGGGGAAATGGCTGGGCACCCAGTCCAGGATCACTCCGATTCCGCCCTGATGGAGGCTGTCGACCAGAAACATGAAGTCCTGGGGGCTGCCGTAGCGGCTGGTGGGGGCGAAGTAGCCGGTGGTCTGGTAACCCCAGGAGGCGTAGAAGGGGTGCTCCATCACCGGCAGGAACTCCACGTGGGTGAAGCCGGTCTCCTGCAGGTATGCCACCAGGCGCGGCGCCAGGTCGCGGTAGGAGAGGAAGCGGTGGGGGTGATCCGGAGAGCGCATCCAGGAGCCCAGGTGCACCTCGTAGATGCTCATGGGCTCCTTGAGCCCGTCGCGACGGCGGCGGCGTTCCAGCCATTCGTCGTCCCCCCAGTCGTAATCCAGGTCCCAGACCACGCTGGCGGTCAGGGGCGGGGTCTCATGATAAAACCCGAAGGGGTCGGCCTTTTCCGAGCGGTGGCCGTGGAAGCGGCTGTGGATGCGATACTTATAGAGCGCGCCTTGCCCGATACCGGGGATGAAGCCTTCCCAAATTCCCGAGCACCCCCGCTGCCACAGCTCCAACTCCTCGGCGCGCCAGTGGTTGAAGTCGCCGGTGACAAACACCCGATCGGCGTTGGGGGCCCAAACCGCGAAGTAGACTCCCGGTTCGCCCTGGTGCTCCATCAGGTGGGCGCCTAGCTTGTGGTGGAGCTGGAAATGGGTGCCTTCGTTGAACAGGTAGAGATCCTGCTCGCTCAAGCGGGTGACGTCATGGCGCACGCTTAATCCGGCGGGCGCGGGAGGGGTGGCTTGCTGGCGTGACATGGTTGGCGCGAAACCTTTCTCTAGGCCGGGCCGGGCTCGGTGGTGCGGATACTGTTGTCCATTATGCCATTTTCCACCCCAGGGGCCAATCCTGGCCGCTAGGCTGGCGATGGCGTGGGGGATGACTAACATATGAAAAAGATGGCATGCCGCCCCGACAGGAGACCCCCATGCCCGACCCCGTGATCGGCCAGCGCTCCACCGCTGGCTTGGAATTCAGCCTGATCTGGGATTCGCCCCGGGGCCATCATCAGGACGACCTTTTCGCCTACGTGAATCTATACCAGGACGACCTGCCGCTGGAACTGGCGCGGGGCCTGATCGGTGCGGGGGCGGGCCGGCGCCTGGAATTCCCTCCGGCCTTGCGCTTCGGCCCCCGGGACCCCGGGATGCGCCGCGTCTTGGCCCGGGCCGATTGGCCCCTGGCCGACGCGCCGCCTCGCCAAGGACGCTTCTACCCCCGGCGTGCCTTCCCCGGCCTGGGGGCGGGCGGCGGTCCGGTGGCAAGGCTGGTGGCTGCGGACGAGACGAGTCTGACCCTGGACCTGAACCACCCCTTGGCGGGGCGGGAGGTGGCGTTGGCGGTGACGGTCCGGGAGCCGGAGGTCAGCGTGCGTCTGGCCGCCCCGGGGCCGGTGGACTGGCTGGCCCGTCTGGGCTTGGGGCCGGGGATGCAGATCCCGGCCCCGGAGGGAGCCACCGACTTCTACGCCGACCAGCCTTTCCGCCGCCAGGCCGAGTCGCCCGACCCGGAATTCTATCGACAGGCTCGGATGGTGCCCCATCTCGACGCCGCCGCCCGGACCCGGCTGGAGGCCCTGCACGCCCGCCTGCTGCGTCCCGGAACCCGGGTGCTGGACCTGATGGCCAGCCTCTATTCCCACCTGCCGCCGGACCTCAAACTGGCCGAGGTGATCGGGATAGGTCTGAACCAGGCCGAGTTGGAGGCCAATCCGGCCCTGACCCGATCGTTGGTGCATGACCTCAACGCCGAGCCCCGTCCGCCCTTGGAGCCGGCCAGCCTGGACGCCATCATCTGCACCAGCTCCCTGGAATACCTCACCCAACCCCAGGAGGTGCTGGCCGGCTGCCTGGACGCGCTCAAGCCGGGGGGCCTGCTCCTGATGAGCTTCAGCAACCGCTATTTCCCACCCAAGGTGGTGCGGATCTGGAGCGAATTGCACGAGTTCGAGCGCCTGGGTTTGGCCTTGGATTATTACCGGCGGGCGGGGGGGCTGACCGACATCCAGACCTGGAGCGACCGGGGCTGGCCACGGCCGGCGGACGATCTCCACTATCCCGAGCAGCAGCAGTCCGACCCCCTGTTCGCGATTTGGGGGCGCAAGTCCTGAAGCCGGCCGCGTGGGAGGGACCGGGTGGAGGGTCGGCGGCATGCCGCTGGAGTCGGCTCAGATCAAGCGGTATCCTGGCCGCGATGCTGGACCGAGCCTGTCCGGTATGAGTCGGGCCGCGGCGGCCGGCCGCCCTCGCCCTTGCTCGGCACCTACTTGGCCGAGCCGCCGAAGAGCCACATGTTCAGGGCCGGCTTGAGCACCTCCACGAGGCGCTCCTGCTCCGGGCTCTGGCAGACCGCCACCCGCAGGTGGTAGGGCGAGCAGCCCACGAAGTTGCCGCAGGGACGCACCAGCACCCCCTGACCGGCGCAGGCCTCGGCCACCATCTCGGCGGTGGGGCCGTCCTCGGCCAGTTTGGTCAACACGTAATTGACCTGTCCGGGGATGATCTTGAGCCCCAGCCCCTCCAGCCGACCCACCAGCTCCGCCCGCCATTGGCCCACCATATCCCGGGTCCGGGCGGCGAATTCCTTCTGGGCCAGACAATGCACCCCCGCCGCCTGGGCCAGGGTGTTCACCGACCAGGGTTCGCCCACCGGGGCCAACTCGGCCATGGTGTCGGGATGGCCCAGGGCGTAGCCCAGACGCAGGCCGGCCAGGCAATAGAACTTGGTCATCGAGCGCAAGACCACCACCTTGCGGTAGCGCTGCACCACTCCGGCCGACCACTGCTGGACCTCCGGGGGGGCGAAGTCGATGAATGCCTCGTCCACGATCAGCCAGGACCGCCGGCGCGAGGCCTGGAGCACCAGGGAATCCAGGATGGCCGGATCGGCCAGGCCGCCGGCCGGGGTGCCGGGGTTGCTGATGATCACGCAGGCCGGATTGTCGCGCCAGAGGCGGTCCAGGTCGGCCGGGGTTGGCAGGAAGTGGTTCTTCTCCTGCATGATCACGTAGTGGAAAGGCCGGCCGGTGATGGCCAGCGAGCGGCCGAACTCACCGAAGGCCGGGGCGATCAGGGCGATGGAGCGCAGGTCCATGGCTCGGGCCAACAGACGGATGATGGCGGTGGAGCCGTTGCCGACCAGGATATGGGCCGGGTCCAGATCGTGTGCAGCGGCCAGGGCCCTGCGCAGCTCCCAGACCGAGCGGTCGGGATAGTGGCAGAGCATCTCCAGGGCCTCGACCAGGCATTCCCGTAGGCCCGGCGGAGGCCCCAGGGGATTCAGGGAGGCGCTGAGGTCCAGGATTTCCCGGGGGGGTAGGCCCAGACGACGGGCCGCTCCCCAGATGTCACCGCCATGGAGGGCGTCGCCTCCGCTGAGCAGTTCGGCTTCTCGGTCGAAGTTAAGCATCTCGGTGAATCATCCGCTTGCGGCATGACGTTGGCGCGGGTCCGGAGGCGCCGGCCCGGGGTTGGCTGGGGCAAGCATACCGCAAGCCGCCCTCCGGCACACCCCGCCTGGATCCCTCGGGGTGGCCGGACGGACCTCAGGGCCGGGGCTTGGCCGGTCGACGCTTGAGAACCTTGAACTGCTCCTTGGTCAGGCCGTGGCGGTTCATCTTGAGGTAGAGGGTTTTGGGGTTGACGCCCGCAAAGTTGGCCGTGGCCCCGATGTTGCCCCGGTGCTTGCGCAGCACGGCCTCCAGGTATTCCTTCTCGCGCTGGTCCAGGTAATCGGCGAGAGGAATCTCGGGTCCGTTGTCTTCTGACCGCGGGGCGAACTGGCCGGGGTTGGGGGGGGAGGAAGACAGCAGGGTCGGCGATGCGGTCGCGGCGTCCTGTCGGGCCTCGCCCTCCAGGTCCAGGCGCTCCACCTGGCTGCCCCGGCCCAGGATCACCGCGCGCTCCAGGGTGTGCTCCAGCTCGCGGACGTTGCCGGGCCAGGAATGGGTGGTCAGTTGCCGCGCGGCGTGGGGCGAGAAGCCCTGCACCTGCTTGCCGTATTTCAGGGAGAAGCGTTGAAGGAAGTATTCGGCCAGCAGGGGGATGTCCTCGGGGCGCTCGCGCAGGGGCGGGATTTCCAGATGGATGACGTGCAGGCGGTAGTAGAGGTCCTGGCGGAAGAAGCCCTGCTGCACCGCTTGACGCAGGTCGCGGTTGGTGGCGGCGACCACCCGCACGTCGGCCTGGAGCTTTTTGTTGCCGCCCACCCGCTCGAAGCTGAACTCCTGTAAAAAGCGCAGGAGCTTGGCCTGCATGTCCAGGCTCATCTCCCCCACCTCGTCCAAAAGCAGGGTGCCCTGGTCGGCCACCTCCACCCGGCCCAGCTTGCGCGCCACCGCGCCGGTGAACGACCCGCGCTCGTGGCCGAAGAGTTCGCTCTCGATCAGGGTGGCGGGAATGGCGGCGCAGTTGATCTCCACGTAGGGATGGTCGGCCCGGGGGCTGGAGTTATGCAGGGCCCGGGCCAGCAGACCCTTGCCGGTGCCGGTCTCGCCGTTGATCAAAACCGTCACATCGGTGCTGGCCACGGTCTCGGCCAGGTGCAACACCTCGCGCATGCGGGGGTTGCTGGCCACGATGTCGGACAGGGTCACCCGTCCGCCAGCCCGCAGGCTGGCCACCTCCCGCCGCAGGCGGCGCTGTTCCAGGCAGCGGCCCAGGGCGTGGCGAACCTCGCTCATGGTGAAGGGCTTGCGCAGATAGTCGGCCACGCCCAGGCGGATGGCGCTGATGGTGTCCTCGATGTCGCTGAAGGCGGTCATCAAGATGTACTGGGTCTCGGGATAGCGGCTCTTGAGTTCGCTGACCAGGGACAGCCCGTCCATTTCCGGCATGCGCAGGTCGGTGAGGACCACGTCGAAGGGGCGACTTCCCATCGCCCGCATGGCCTCCTCGGCTTGGCTGGCGGTCACCACCTCGTAGCTGTCCTGCAGGGAGCTCTTGATGCGCTCCAGGATCGACCACTCGTCGTCCAGCACCAGGACGGCCGGGCGCCAGGGGGCCGGACGGACCAGTTCGGCCTGGGGATCATGGGGGGGGGCGTGCATCGCATTTCCGGGGGGCGGGCCAAGTGAACTACTCGCAATTATGCATCCTTGAGCCGCCCGGGCCAAGGGATTTGTCAAACCCGGTGGCGTGGTTTATTTTTTTATTGACCAACCCCAAGCACCGGAGACCAGTCATGCAATGCCAGCGCTGCCAGTGTGAGATGGATCCGGACGAGGCCCGGGAGCACGCCGGCCTGACCCTGTGCGAGGACTGCTACATGGAGGCCCTGAGCCCGGCCCGCACCTGCGATCCCTGGGCCACCTACACCGCCCGCCGGCTCACCGAGCAGGAGCCCACCCTCAACCCCGCCCAGCAGGCCATCCTGGACTGCATCGATCGCGAAGGTCCGGTGAGTCCCGAGCGCCTGTCGGAGGCCACCGGCCTGGACCAGGTGGCCTTGCAGCGCGAAATCGCGGCCCTGCGCCACATGGAGCTGGTGCGCGGCGCGCCCCGTCCCGGCGGCAAGCGGGTCATCCTGCGCTTCGACGCCGTGGACCCCGCCTCCTAGCCATGCCGCCCCGCCAGGCGGCCAACCTCCGGACGCGGCGGGTCCTTTGACCGCCGCCGTCCGGGTGTGCTAAACCACCGGCATGAGTCCGCGGGTCTCCAGGTTCGCGCCCCAGCCGGTGGTGCTGCCCATCGGCGGCGGCAAGGGCGGGGTTGGCAAGAGCGTCATTGCCGCCAACCTGGCCCTGGCCCTGGCCCGGCTGGAGCGCCGAGTCATCCTGATCGACGCCGACCTGGGCGGCTCGGACCTGCACCATCTCCTGGGCCTGGCCAACGACCGCCCCGGCCTGGGCGAGGTGCTCACCTCCCGCGACCTGGGCATCGCCCAGGTGGTGGCCCCGGTCCTGGAGCCGCGCCTGGAATTCGTGCCCGGCGACGCCATGGTGGTGGCCGCCGCCAACCCCAGTTTTCAGAAGAAGCGTAAGCTCCTGCACGCCATCAGCCACCTGGACGCGGATTTCGTGATCCTGGACCTGGGGGCCGGCGCCTCGCTGACGGTGATGGATTTCTTCCTGGCCAGCCCCTTGGCGCTGGTGGTGACACTGCCCGAGAAGCCGGCCCTAGACAACACCTTAAATTTCCTGAAAAACGCGGTCTATCGCACCCTGGAGCGCACCCTGGCCGGCAACGCCGCCGGCGAGCGGGCCCTGGCCGGGTTCCAGGCCCGGGGCCGGGGGGCCGGGGCCATGACCCTGGGCGAACTGCTGGCCGGACTGGAGTCCGAGCCGGCCGATCTGGCCCGCCAGGCCCGGCGCTCCCTGGCCCGGTTGCGGCCCAAGCTGGTGCTGAACCGGGTGCGCCGGGTGGACGACTTCCTTTTCGCCCGCCAGTTGCGTGATCGGGTGGCCGCCGACCTGGGATTGGGCCTGGAGGTGCTGGGTTTCCTGCCCGAGGACGAGGTGAACCGCGAAGCCGCCGCCCAGGGAGTGCCCGCCCTGGACCTGGACCCGCGCGCGCCGTTTTGCCAGGCCATCGCCCGCCTGGGTCTGGCCATCGCGCCCTGGGCCGGCCGCGCCGCCCAGTGGGCCCTGCACGACCGCTACGAGGGCGATTTCGAGCGCGCGGCCACCGAGTTCGCGGGGCTGGTGAGGCAGGGGTAGGGGTGGGCGGAGTCTGGGGAGTCGCAGAATATGGCGCCGCGCGCGGCCCGCTCGCGGGCGGATGGTCGGCCCTGGTTGTCGTCTTCGGAGGACGGTTGGATATATTCCTTAAATAATAACTAGATATCCGTCATTGCGAGGAGCCGAAAGGCGACGAAGCAATCCTCCGAATTTATCTCCCCGCCTTTTGTTTTGCGCCTTTTCTCCTTTTTCCCGCCGTTGTCATCGCGAGCCGCCGGGAGGTGGCGTGGCGATCTCTTGCGATTCTGTCTTTTCGGGTGGTCGGGACACAGAATTATCGCGGCCACCCAAGACCTCTATTAAAAGGTGGTGGCAAAAGCCGGCCAGGGCGGGGGATGACCCCCCTCTGGCCGCACTTCAACTGCTTGACCGGATCAGATGCGCTTGATGCGCTCGGCGATGTCGAACTCCATCTCGGCCAGGGGCCGGCGGCGCAAGCGGTGGGGCAGGGCCAACAGCGCCGCCGCGTCCACGTCGGCCGGGGTGGCCTGCTTGCGGCCGTCCAGGGCGGCCAGGGTGATGGCGGTCTTCAGCAGCGTCAGGTCGCCGCGGTGGCCGTCCACCCCCAGGCCCAACACCAGCTTCACCACCCGTTCCAGGACTTCCGGCCCGGCCGCGACCTTGGGCAAGAGCTTGCGCGCCCGCACGATGGCCTTGGCCAGGCGCTGACCCTCGGCCGCGAATTTCTTGGCGAAACGGGCCGGGTCGCGCTCGAACTCCAGGCGGCGCAGGATCACCTCCTGGCGCAGGGCGGGGTCGGTCAGGCCCGCCACCTGCACGCAGAGGCCGAAGCGGTCGGTGAGCTGGGGCCGCAGCTCGCCCTCCTCGGGGTTCATGGTGCCCACCAGGGTGAAGCGCGCCGGGTGGCTGAGGCTGATGGATTCGCGCTCCACGCTGTTGACCCCCATGGCCGCCGCGTCCAGCAGGGCGTCCACCAGGTGGTCGTCCAGCAGGTTCACCTCGTCCACGTAGAGCACCTGGCGGTTGGCCGCGGCCAGGATGCCGGGCAGGAAGCGGGCCTTGCCCTGGCTGAGCGCGCTCTCCAGGTCCAGGGTGCCCAGCAGGCGGTCCTCGGTGGCCCCCACCGGGAGCTCCACCACCCGCACCCGGCGCTTGTCGCGGGGCAGGGTCTCGCCGGCGGCCAGGCGCTCGGCGCACTCGGCGCAGAGCGCGCCTGGGTCGTCGGGGTCGCAGGCGTAGGCGCAGTCGGCCACCACCGCCTGCTCGGGCAACAGCTCGGCCAGGGCCCGCACCGCGGTGGACTTGGCGGTGCCCTTCTCGCCCCGCACCAGCACCCCGCCCACCCGGGGGTTGACCACGTTGATGATCAGGGCCAGCTTCATCTGGTCTTGGCCCACCAGGGCGGCGAAGGGATAGATCGGCGCGGCGTGGTTGGCCTGGGGTTCGGATTTGGTCAATTGATTCCTCGCGGCCAGGGGCCTGGTGCGGCCTCTTAATGCCAGTTCTGCCGCACCAGGTCCAGGACCTGGCCGGCGGTGATGGTGCGCAGGGCCACGCAGGGCGCGCGCAGATAATCGGCCAGGGGCCGGCAGAGGTTGATCTCGTGGTGATGGCCCACGTCGGTGTCCACCACCACGAAGCGGGCCCGGGGATCTCCGGCCAGGCGGCGGGCCAGGTTCAGCACCTCGCGGTCGGCGTAGCCGCCGTCGCCCCAGCCGTCGCCCCAGCCCCCACCCTTGCATCCGGCCAGCTCGGTCATCTCGCTCTCGCCCAGGGAGACCCTGAGCGGCACGTTGGGCCGGCCGTCGGTCAGGATCACCACCAGGGGGGTGAGCTTGGGATCCTGGGCCAGCTCGCGCATCAGGGCCCGGCCCACCAGCAAGAGGCCGGCGGCCAGGGGGGTCTTGCCGCCGGTGGGCAGGTCGGTCAGCATCCGCCGGGCCACCTCCACGCTGGCGGTGGGGGGCAACAACTCCCGGGCGGCCAGGCCGCCGAAGCTGATCACCCCCACCCGGTCGCGCTTCTGATAGGCCTCGGTCAAAAGGCCCAGCACCGCGGCCTTGGTTTCGCGCATGCGGGCGGCGGCGTTCATGGAGCCGCTGGCGTCCACGCAAAAGATCAGGAGCCGCCCGTGCTTGGCGGCACGAACCTTCTCGCGGACATCCGGCGGCCTCACCACCAGGGCCGGACCACCGGGTTGGCGGCGGGCCAACTGGTGGGGGGCGGCGGCGCGCAGGGTGGCGTCGAAGGCGATGGCGCGGCCCAGGCGCTGGGACGAGGCCCGCAGATAGCGGCCCCGGCTGTCGTGGCTCTCGCGGGCCGCCCGGCGGCCGGGCTGCTTGCGGCTGGCGCCTTCCTTGGCCGGCAGGCGGGTGGCCACCGGCTTCACC
>JAIWNN010000027.1 GCA_020216805.1 Desulfarculus sp.
CTCGGGCGGAGCCGGGGGCATGGCCGCGGCGATCAGCTCGCCCAGCTCGGTCCGCGCCTGGCGGTGCAGGTCGCGGCAGGCCCGGGCCCGGGTCAGGTCCTGGCGCAGGCGTTCCAGGCCGGCGGCGTCGCGGGCCAGGTCGGCCTGGCGCTGGGCCAGGGCCTCGGCCTGCTGATGCAGCCGGGCCTCGCCATCCCGCCGGGCGGCCAGGGCCTGCTCCAGCTCATGGCGGCGGAGGTCCAAGTCGGCTTGGCGCCGCTGGCGCAGGACCATCAGGGTCCGGGCCTGCTCCAGGTGGTCCCGGGCCTCCTGGCGCAACTGGCGCAGCCGGTCCTGGGTGCGCAGGAGATCCGGCTCGGAAAGTTCGCGGCCGTCGGGGGCGCGGAAGCGCTGCAATCCCGCCGGGGCGATTCCGGCCAGCCATTTCTCGAGCTGCTGGGCCTTGTCTCGGCTCTGGCGGGCGGCGCGGCTGGCCTGATTGAGCCGGGTCTCCAGGCTGACCAACTGGGCCTCGGCCACCGCCAGGGCCTCCCGGGCGGCCTGCACCGGCGGCTCCAGCCCCGCGGCCTGGGCCACCAGCGAGGCCTCGGCTTTGGCGATCAACCGCCCCCGGCGCACCTGGTCGGCCTCGGCCGCGGCCAGCCGCTGTTGGCGGGCCTGGACCAGGCGCTCCAGGGCCTGGTCGTCCAGCCAGGGACCGGGGCCTAGCTCCGGAGAGGGGGCGGACGGCAGCCAGGCGTGATCCTGGGGGTGAAAAGACAACAGGGCGCCCAGCTTCTCGACCTTGGCGGTCAGTTGGTTTAAGCTGGGTTGGGGTTCGCTCATGGCCGCTGCCCTGTCGTACGAGGACGATGGTCCAAGATGTTGAGCCCGTGCGCCAGACCACCACCACATGGCGGCTGGCATCCCCTCCGGGGGCGGCGGAAGGGAAAGGCAAGAAAATCATGTCAATTATCGGCAGAAATGTCAAGCTACTTAAACTATTTATGCTGGGGGTGGCCCTGTGGCTGGTCCCGGCCGGCGCCCTGGCTGGAGATGCCTACCAGGTGGCCCCGGTGGACAAGGGCGAGCAGATGCGCCTTTTACCGGCCAGCGCCTGGCCGCCGCCGGATTCCGACCAAGCCGCGCTGCTGTTTAAGCTGACCTACCTGCGCGGCCTGATGGACGCCCTGCAGTACGCCCAGGTGGCCCCCAAGGGCACCAGCCAGGCCCTGAACGACCTCAAGGGCCTGGATCTCAACACCCTGGCGGCGGAGGTCGACCGCTACTACCAGGCCGACCCCCGCCGTCGCGATCTGCCCCCGGCGGCGGTGGTGCTGCGCATCCTGCCCCAAACCCGGGGGCAGATCGAGGTCACCCCCCTGACCCGCTGAATGGCCGCCGGCCTGGACCGGCAAGAGGCTTGCGGTGGCGGTCCGGTCTGAATCAGAATAGATTCAGTCGCCTGGAGTTGGCCCTGCCAACCTCCGGGGTCGAGTTCCGGCCCCGGCGACCCACCAACCACCAAGAGACGACCATCATGGGCAAGATCAAACGCGCGCCCGGGGTGGGTGAACATTGTCCGCCCCCTTCGCCTTTCGCCACCAGGCGCGCCGGCCCCCGCCTGGGGACGCGGGGGGAACGGGATCTTCGTCGGCCGGGGCGGGCGGGCCGGGCCGATGAAGGGCAAATCGCGCCCTGGCGATCCGGCGGTGGGGGCGCGCTCGGCGAGGCGCCAGCCGCGCGCGATGGACCGCGAGGGGCTGAAAAAGCGATTGCCAGGGATTTCAAATGCCTGCTAGTATGAGGTCGTTTGGCCCGTCGGCTGGCTTGCGGGGACGCAGTTGACCTAAGGCCCCAAATAGGCTTACTATCGGACAGTCCGGCCGATTCCGGCGCGATCCTTTCGCATGCGACGGAACCAAGCCGCGATGTAGGCGGCCGAACGCGGGGACCCTCGCCTTCCGGCCGGGCGAATAGCGACCCCATCTCGTCAGGAGTGCCAAAGCAATGACCTTGACCAAAGCGGACATCGTGGCAGAGGTGTACGCCAAGGGGCTGCTCAGCAAGGCAGAAGCCGCGGACGCGGTGGAGCGCTCCCTGGAGTTGATCAAAGCGGCCCTGGCCCAAGGCGAGGAAGTCCTGGTCAGCGGCTTCGGCAAATGGTCGGTGCGGGCCAAGACCGAACGTCGCGGTCGCAACCCCCAGACCGGCGACCCCCTGACCCTGCCCCCCCGCCGGGTGGTGACCTTCCGCCCCTCGCGGGTGCTCAAGGCCCGGGTCCAGGGCGAGGAGGTCGACGTGGCGGCCGCCATGGCCTCCGAGGACAAACCCCAGGGCGAGACCAACGACAAGGGGCGCGTGCTGCGGCCCGGCTACTTCTAAGCCCCGGTGTCCAACCCGCCCCTGCGGTTGGCGGTGCTTTCCGACCCGCACGCCAACCTCGCCGCCCTCACGGCGGTGAGCGAGGATCTGCGACGCCGCGGAGCCCAGCGGGTGCTGGTGCTGGGCGATCTGGTGGGCTACCTCACCCGGCCCAACCAGGTCGCCGCCTGGGTGGCGGAACGCGGCTGGGAATGCATCGCCGGCAACTATGACCTGGCGGTGCTGGCCGGCGGCCGCCAAGGGGCGGACCGCTTTCTCAAACCCGGCATCGGCCCCGAGCCCCTGGCGGTCTTTCACTGGACCGAGGCCGCGCTGGACTCCGCCACCCGCGCCTTCCTGGCCAGCCTGCCTCTCCGCCTGGAGCTGACCATCGCCGGCCGCCGGATCCTGGCCGTCCACGGCAGCCCGGACCAGGTGCGGCAATACGTCTTCCCCGATCATCCCCGCGCCGAGCTGGAGTCCTGGCTGGCCCGCGAGCGGGCCGACCTACTCCTGATGGGCCACACCCACCAGCCCTTCGTGGCCCGCCTGGCGAACGGCGGCCTGGCGCTGAATCCCGGCAGCGTGGGCTATCCCAAGGACGGCGACCCCCGGGCCAGCTACGCGCTCGTGGAGCTGGGCCCGGAGGTCGCGGTGGAGATCATCCGGGTGGCCTACGACGCGGCGGCCGAGGCCGACCGCCTGGCCGCCGCCGGCCTGCCCCCCAGCGGAGCGGCCAGGCTCCTGGCGGGGCGGTAGGCGGCGGGTTTCCTCACCTGGTTATATCGACCAGTGATTGATCGCCCCTAATTCGCCGGCTTTGCCTCTGCCTTCTTTTCTTCCTTTCCGCCAGCCGTGTCGTCCTTCTTGGTAGTGGCATCGTCCTTTTTGTTCGTCTGGACGGTGGCCGTTTGCGCTGGAGCGTTGGTGGTTATATTCACGCTCACCCCGGAGTTGCCGGCGGCGGCCTGTTTGTCGCCCCCGCCGCCGGCGGCGGCTTGAGCCACCGCCAGGTGCAGTGGCGGCCCGGCGACATCACCGGCCAGGGTGGACCGGAAATCGACGGACTTGCCTGAGGTCTTCAAAGCGAGCAGGGTCATGCCGCTTTTCTCCACCTGGAATTTTCCGTTGCCCAGGAAGGTGAGCACCCCGCCCAACTTGGATTCATCGGCGACCAGGTCCGCCCCCTCCATGCGCAGCAACACCTGCCCCTGGCTCAAGGGCGGATCGAAGTACACCCGCAGACCCACCTCGGCGACCTTTTTGTCGTTGGGAATCAACTGGGTGCGGTCCGCGAACAAAACCACCATATTGTCGCCGCCGGGGCGTTCACGATAGGTGTACACGGTTTTGAAGCCTTCCTTGGGCGCCGTCTGAGCACAACTTTCCTCACTTTTGTCCACACACGTCAGGAACAGCCGCCATCCGTCGCTCACCGGTCTGAGTTTGGGGGTCGGCTTGGCCTTGGCGGGCTTGGCTGGTTGGCCTTTGCCGTCGGATGCGGCCTTGCCCTGGGCTCCGGATTCGAGCAAGGGTTGCGCCTCCGTTTTGGCGCCATCGGTCAGGCCGGCGCGGGCCAGGGACGGGAAGGTGATCTGCAGCCGTCGCCCCTTGTCTCCCGCCTCGATGTGGCTGGCCGGCAGGCGAACTGCACTGTCCTTTGCCAGAAAGGCGCGATAGTCGCCGGGCAGCAGCTTGACTCCGCTGACGTAGGCCACCATCTCCTTGCCGTCGTCCACCAACAGGGGGGTTTGGTTTTGGTCGACGGCCGGGGACGGCGGCCTGTCCAGGGTCAGAAAGGTCTTGTGGATTTGGGCGTATTGGTGCTCGGCGGCGAACATATGCCAGAGCCAGGGCCAGCGGTTGACGAACATATCACGAAGTTCCTCATCCGCGCAGACGCCCTCCGGGGTGCCGGGCGGATACAGCCGGCCGCGCACGGAGGAGGCAAATGAGTTGCCTGGTGGCGGGGTGCAAACCGGCTCGAATTGGCTTTTCATGAAGCGCAGCAAATCGAGCTGCTGCTGGTTTTGCACGTAAGCGCAGATCCTGGCGGTGTCGGGCTTATTGCCACTGCAAAAAGTATGATTTTCTGCAATTGGGTTAAGGGCGGTAAAGGCGTCCCTCTGGTGGTTTGGCCCGATAATGTCGCCAGTGAAAGCATCGGCGAAAAAGGATGTTGATGTGACCACCATTTGGGTCTTGTTCCCCAGGAACATGCACTTGGGCACCAACAGCAGGATCGAGATGTTGTGGTTGCGGGGGACCATGGCGTAGGTCTTCTCGTCGGTGCGCGTCGCGCCGAAGCGCGCCCGCAGGAAGTTGTCCCAGACCCGGGTCACGGTCATGGTGCTGGTCAGGTCCTTGCGCGCCTTGGTGCGCTCCTTGTCCAGGGCCGCGCCCAGCTCGGCCCCCACCGCGTCGCCCTCGAAGGAGCGCTTCACCGCCGCCGCGGCCTGCATCAGAAGCTTGGCGCTGATCAGGGTCTGGGCCGCCTCCAGGCTGTCGGTCACCAGCAGGGGGATGGCCTTGGGGCTGTCGTTGCCATCCTGGCAGCGCTCGTCGCCCTGGCAGTTTATGGAGAACATGGGATCGGTGCGTTTAACGACCGGCACGCTTTCCTTGCAGATCCGGTCCAGGTATTGTTGCCGATCGTTGCCCTGCTGGCTGACCTGGGCGCATAGCCTGTCCCGGAATTTTCGGTTTATTTCACTGGTCGACTCGAGGTCGCGCGTCATGACCTTGCGCAGGTGCTCGGGCTCGGTCATGAAGCCGATGTTGACGTAGGTGTCGTAGGGCATGTCGTGGGCCAGGGGCATGATGCTGACCTGCAGGCGCACCAGGAAGGCCTCGTAGCCCTTGCTCCGGGCGGCGTAGCGCACGTAGTTGTTGAGGATCTGAACCTCCTGGTAGAGCGCGTTGGCCAACTGGTATTCCAGTATGGGGTTGTTGGCCGCCTCGAACTTGTCCCAATCCTTGAAGCCGGGCTGGTCTTTGGCCTCGGCGGCCGGTGGCGAGGGTTTGTCGTTCCCCACCCCCACCTTGCCGACCAGGGCCAGCATCAGCTTTTCCTCCCAACGCACCGTCACCGGCAGGGCGCGCTGGCGGGCGTCCTCCGGGGTCAGGTCGAAGCTGGGTTGCAGCATGCCCTCGATCTCGTGCCAGGGGGCCACCGAGAGCACCGAGACATGGGCGAAGCCGACCTTTTCGGCGGTCTCGACCAGTCGCTGGTCCTGCCAGAAGTAGCGATAGAAGTCGCAATGGCTGCACCCGGTCAGCCAGGACAAGATCGCCAGCCAGGTCAGCAGCCGGCAACCGCGCAGCAAACGCAGCTTTTTCATGATTTCCCCCCCCGGACAAGGATTTTGGCGCAGCGCTCGCGGCGCTGGCCTCGGGGGGTGAAGGCAGGCTGATGACGCGGTCGGGCCAGTCGCCCGACCATGAGACTAAAGGACTAGGCAAACTAGGGATACATTGCGCCGGGCGTGGTCGCTGGTCAAGGGGAAAATGAGCGGAGCTCGTTTTGATTTTTATTTATTTCACCCAGTTAGGGAGCGTTATCGGGAGGCGGGGGCTGGGTGGCCAAAAGGAGCTTTTCGGCCCCGGCGTCGCGGGCCGCGGCCATGGCCCGGACCACGAACTCCAGGGGCAGGGACTTGTCGGCCTTGATCACCACGTCGCGGTTGAGCCGCCCCTCCAGCAGTCGGCGCAGGACCTCGCCCAAAAGCCCGGCCTGCACCTCCTGGCCCTCCACGAAGCTGCGTCCCTCGCGGTCCAGGGCCACGCTCAGCTCATGCTCGGCCAGGGGCGCGGCCCGCTCGTCGGCCGGCAGCCGCAGCTCCAGGCCCTCCTGGGCCAGGAAGTTGCTGGTGAGCAGGAAGAAGATCAGCAGCAGGAAGACGATGTCGATCAGGCTGGCCAGGGGCACCGTCACCGCCTGGCGTCGCCAGGGACGCAGCGGCACCGCCGGGGGAATCATGACCGGGCCTCCGGGGCCTGGCCGTCCTGGGCCGCCGCCAGCTCGGCCACCAGTAGGTTGGCGGCCTGGTGCAGCTCCGATTGCAGGGCCTCCACCCGGCCGGAGAGGTAGGAGTGGGCCAGGGTGGCGGGCAGGGCCACGCACAGGCCCACCGCCGTGGTGATCAGCGCCTCCCAGATGCCGCCGGCCAGGGCCGAGGGGTTCACCCGCGCCCCCATGGCCTCCACCGCCATGAAGGCCCGGATCATGCCGAAGACCGTGCCCAACAGGCCCAGCACCGGCGCGATGTTGGCGATGATGGCCAGCGCGCCCACGAAGCGGCCGAACTCCTTGACCACCGCCTCGATGGCCGCGCCCAGGACCATGGCCGTGGCCTGGGGCGGCTTGGGCAGGTCGTGCACCGAGAGCATGAAGCTGAGCAGGCGGGCCAGGGGGCTGCGGTCCCGGGCCAGCAGGGCGAAGGCTCCGGCCACGTCGCCGCCGGCCAGCAGCCGGCCCACGTCCTGGGCCAGCTCCGGGCGCGAGTCCGGGGTGCGGGCGAAGAGCACCAGGCGTTCGATGAAGACCGCCAGGCCCACCACCGAGCACAGGGCCAGGGGGATCATCACCACCCCGCCCTTGGCCATCAGACCCATCAAGTCTCCGCCCACCACCGGTCCCTCGCGAAGGTTTTGACAACGATTTTAGAACAAACGTCCGGTTGGGTTAAAGACACGAACGCCGCTTGACAGTGACGCGCCATACTCATATGGTGGGATAAGAACTGGTGACAGGCGTGGGGTCCAGCCGCGCGGGAGCGAAGGGACATGGCCCAGGTCATCTATGTGGGATTGAGCCTGCTGATCGCCTTTCTGGGCATGAACCGCAAGTTCGGCTTCTGGGGCTACTTGTTCTGCTCGCTGCTGTTAACCCCAGCGGTGGGCCTTATCATCCTGCTGGCCTCCGATCGCCGGGCGCCGAGCAAGGCCTGACCGACCCCGGCGGCTTAACCGGCCGCGCCCGGGACGAGCGTCGATCGACAGAATCATTCGGAGCCCCCGGTTCTTGGGGCGGGGGTGCAACCTGTTCTTGGAGGTGATGGAATGGAAGCGCAAGAAACCACCCAGACCCAGGCTCCGGTGATCGAGGTCGATCAGGCGGCGCTGGACAAAACCGTCAAGTATCACACCTGGGCCTCGGCGGTCATGGGCGTCGTGCCCCTGCCGTTGGTGGACGTGGTGGGCGTGACCGCGATCCAACTGAACATGCTGCGCAAGCTGTCCAAGTACTACGGCATTCCCTTCAGCAAGAACGTGGTGAAGAACATCCTGGGCTCGCTGCTGGGCGCGGTGGTGCCCACCGGCGCGGGCCTGCCCCTGGCCAGCGCGGCCAAGGCGGTGCCGGTGATCGGCACCGCGGCCGGGGTGGTGACCCTGCCGATCCTGGCCGCGGCCAGCACCTACGCCGTGGCCAAGGTCTTCATCCAGCACTTCGCCAGCGGCGGCACCTTCCTGACCTTCGATCCCGAGAAGGTCAAGGAATATTACGCCGAGATGTTCAAGGAGGGCCAGAAGGTGGCCTCCGAGATGAAGGCCGAGGTCTAGCCCCGCCTTCCGAACCGGGCTCCTCGCGCCCAGCCCAGCGCCTGGGCTCCCAGATACGGGTCGGGGTCGCGTGCCGCGACGGGCGCCCACGGGTCGGGGTCGCGTGCCGCGACGGGCGCCTACGGGTCGGGTGGCGCTGAGCCTTCGCCCGGACCTCGCCCACTCCCGTAGGGGCCCCGCGCGCGGAAACGTCCAAGACGGGCGGGGATAAACCCCGCCCCCACGAAAAAAGTCGGCCTTATGGGCGAGTTCGTAGGGGCGGGGTTTATCCCCGCCCGTGTCTTTCTCCGTCGCCTTCCCCCGCGCCACCGCGCGCGATCCCCGACCGCTGTTATCCCCTTACCCTCACGCATTGCCCCCCGTGCCTAGGCCCGCAACCGCCTTGCCGGCACGACGACCCGAGGCCAAAGGCCCCCGGCGAGAGATATACGGGCTGACACGGGGCCTGGGGACGCCCGGCTAAAAACCGGCGTTGGTCAGGTTTGGGGTCTGCCGTCCGGCAGCGGTGGGGTGGGTTTCTGGAGCGGGACGACGCGTTCTGGCGCCGCTGGCCGGGGCAGGGCGGCGGCCAGGGCGGGCCAGTCCCCGGCCTGGGCCAGGACCAGCAGCACCAACAGGCTGGTCAGGGCGTCCTGGGTCTCGGCCGGGACGGCGGTCTCGGTGTCCGGTTCGCGCATGCGCAAGCTTCCCTCGACAGGCATCGGCTGGGATGGAGGTCGATCCAAGAAGCGTGCCGAAAGCGCGGCCGGCAAGTTCCATCAAGATAATGAGCTGATCTTATGGCTTAATTTGCGCGGGAGCGCTGATGTCGACCTGCTAATCTTGGCCGGGCGGCGTCACCTGCGCGCGCCATTCGGACGCGGCCTTGAAGCTAACACCAGGCGATCACGACCGTTTTTGCATAGAAACCGGTGGTGGACACCTGTCGCTGACCGGGGACCAGCACCTAGCCCCGCTTGAAGCTGGCGGCGCTGATGCCGGCCTGCTTCATGATCTTGTGCAGGTATTGGCGCTTGATGCCGCTGGCCTCGGCCGCCCGGCTGACATTGCCCTGGTGGCGGGTCAGCAGGCGCTCCACGTAGCGCTGGGTGAACTCGGCCACCACCTGGTCCTTGGCCTCCTTGTAGGGCTTGGCCCAGAGATCCTGGTCGGCGGGGGCGAAGCCGGCCGGGGGTTGGCTGGGAGAGCCGAAGAGATCCTGGCTCTGGATGTTCAACCCCCGGCAGAGGATCACCGCCCGTTTGATCACGTTCTCCAGCTCGCGCACGTTGCCCGGCCAGGGCCGGCTGCGCAGGATGTCCATGGTGCGGGGGCCGATGGTCAGGTTCTTGATGCCGTAGAGCCGGGAGTAGCGCTCCAGGAAATAGGCGGCCAGGGCCGGGATGTCCTCCGGGCGCTGGCGCAGGGGCGGGATGTCCAGGTGGATGACGTTGAGGCGGTAGTAGAGGTCCTCGCGGAAGCCGCCCCCGGCCACCTTGGCCTGGAGATTCTGGTTGGTGGCGGCGATGAAGCGCACGTCGGCCTTCTGGGTCTGGGTGCCGCCCACCGGCCGGTACTCGCCCTGCTGCATCAGGCGCAGGAGCTTGGCCTGGAGGTTGGGCGAAAGGTCGCCGATCTCGTCCAGGAACAGGGTGCCGCCCTCGGCCGCGGCCACCAGGCCCTTCTTGTCCTGGAGGGCCCCGCTGAAGGAGCCCTTGACGTGGCCAAAGAGCTCGCTTTCGATGAGGCTGTCGGGCAGGGCGGCGCAGTTGACCACCACCCAGGGCCCCTGGCGGCGGCTGCTGTGCCGGTGCAGGCTGCGGGCCACCAGCTCCTTGCCGGTGCCCGACTCGCCGGTGATCAGCACCGTGGCCAGGGTGTCGGCCACCAGGGCCACCTGGGCCTGGATCTCGCGCATGGCCGGGCTCAGCCCCGGCACCTGCTCGAAATCATCCTCCTCGGCCGGGCGCCGGCCCAGGCGTTGGCGGCGCCACTGCAAGGCCCGCTCCACCGCCAGCAGCAGGCGGCCCTCCTCCACCGGCTTTTCCAGGAAATCGAAGGCCCCGCCCTTCATGGCCGCCACCGCCGCCTCCACGGTGGGATAGGCGGTGATCAA
>JAIWNN010000028.1 GCA_020216805.1 Desulfarculus sp.
CGGGCGATTGGCCTTGTAGGCCGGATAGATGCGATGGCGGAAGGTGGGGCCCTTGGCGTCGTAGACAACGGCCAGATAGCGCGGTTGGGCGTCCTTCATCACCTTCAGGAGCATCTGCACGAAGCCGAAGACCGCGCCGGTGGGCGTGCCCTGGCTGGTGGTCAGGCCCTTCACGGCGTGGAAGGCGCGGTGGATGTAGGAGCTGGCGTCCAGCAGATAAAGCACCGGTGGGTCGGGCATGGGGCCTCCTGACGGGCGAGGGGATGTGTCTTGCAGCTTACGGGCCGGGCCGGCGGGGGTCAAGGCCGGCGGACCGGCGAAAAAAAGCTTGGGTTGGGACAGGCGATATCCGATAATACTATTGTATTAACCAGCGCGGATGGACCGCCGCCGGTCACCGGTCGGCCGCCGGGTCGGCCACCGCCACTGGGGGGAGAAACCGGCAATTCCGGGGGCGCACATGAAGCGTGCCAAACGATTAGCATTGTGGCCGGTACTGTTGCTGGCCGTCTGCCTGTGCTGGCTCGGTGGTCCGGCCGCGGCCTCCAGCGGCGCCGTTTATCGCCTGGACGGGGCCGCGGTGCTGGACGCCAGCGCCGGCGCGACCCGGGACGAGCTGGGAGCCGCCTACCAGGGCGTCGACGCGGCCGCCTACCACCTCTCGCTGTATGACGGCGACCTGGTGGCGGCCAACAGCCAGTCCGCCAGCGGCGGATCCAGCGCGGCCGCGGCCGGCAGCGCCACCTACTGGTGGTACATCACCCTGACCGACTATCGGGTGCTGATGCCCGGCACCTCGGTGGGGCCCTACAGCGCCTATTACCAGTTCGCCCTGGGTCTGTCGGGCTATCTGCCCTCGGCCTACGCCTCCGCCCGGGCGGTGTTGGGCGTGGGCAACGACGGCTACGGCAAGATCAACCTCTGGCTGGACTACGCCTCCGGGGACAACTCCGCCGGCTGGTACTACATGGGCCGGGGCTATAACGACATCACCCTGAATCTGTGGACCAGCGGCACTTACGCCTACTTCGGAAGCGTGGCCTCCCACGAGACCACCCACCTGATCCTGGACCACAAGACCGATCTCTACAACCGCGCCGGGGTGGCCAGCTCCTGGGTCACCGAGGCCCTGGCCTGGTACGTCCAGGAGACGGTCTATCCCTACGGCGACCGCAACGGCTATGCCTACAACGCCGCCCTGCTCAACTACTACAGCCAGAACGGCAAGCAACGCGCGGACTGGTACAGCAGCGGGGGGCGCTACAACGGCTGGATCGCCGGCCAGGCCACCAGCCTGGACTACGTGCAGATGCAGACCATCGGTTACTTCCTGGCCAACTCCAGCCGGGGATGGTCGGCCATCCACGACACGGTGGGCTATTTGGCCTCGGGCCTGGACATCGACGGCGCCTTCGCCCGGGCCTATGGCGGGCTGACCACCGGCATGCACAGCACCGCCAGCGGCGAGGGCGTCAACACCCTCTACTCCAAGTACCTCAATTATTATCTGGGGCATTACTGAGTGCTCCCAGTCCCGGCAATCCCGGGCGGGGTCGGCGGACCCCGCCCGGGATTCTTCGTGGCAATCGTCGGATAATTCAGGTTGTTATGCTAGGCTGGCTCGGCGGGGGGGAGCGCGGCCAAAAAAATCCCCCGGCGTCAAAAAATACTTGACGAGCCAGGGGCGGTTGGCCTACCCTTAGAGATTAGCATCTCTGCCCCTCCTCTCCCCGGGGGAGGGGTGGGGCCTTTTTTGTCCACTGCGGAGCCCTGATGAGCCCAGAGTTTACCACAGACCCCCATGAGCGGCTAGCGGCCCATCTGGACGCCGCGCCCCTGGGCGCGCCCCCGGCCCCCGAGCTCATGGCGATTCTGCGGACCTTGTTCAGCCCGGCCGAGGCCGAACTGGCCGCCGCGCTGCCCTTCGCTCCGGTGGGGGTGGCGCAGTTGGCCCAGGAGCTGGACCGCCCGTCGGATGAGGTGGGCTCCATCCTGGCCGACCTAGCCGAGCGGGGCCTGTGCTTCGAGCGCCAGACCCCCCGGGGGGCCTACTATGGCCTGCTGCCGGTGGTGCCGGGTCTGGCCGAGACCCAGTTCATGGGTGGAGTGGTCAACGACGAGAAACGCCGCCTGGCCCGGCTGTTCGCCGACTACTACGGCAAGGGCCCCGGTCCGGCCCTGGTGGCCGCCGGCCAACGCGGCGCGGCCCTGCCCCGGGTGATCCCGGTGGGCCGGGCGGTGACCGCCGGCCAGGAGATCCTGCCCTTCGAACGGGCCGAGGCCATGATCCGCCAGGCGGACTACATCTGCCTGGGCACCTGCTACTGCCGCCAGGAGGCCGAGCTCAACGGCCACGGCTGCGGAGCGCCCAAGGACGTCTGCCTGACCTTCGGTCCCTTCGCCGAGTTCCTGGTGGGCAAGGGCCTGGCCCAGGCGGTGGATTTCCAGACCGCCATGGGCGCCATGGAGCGGGCGGAGATGGCCGGGCTGGTGCACGTGACGGCCAACGTCTCCGGCGCGGCGAATTTCATCTGCAACTGTTGCGGCTGCTGCTGCCTGTTCCTGAAGACCGTCACCCAGCTCAAGCGCCCGGGGGCCATCGCCGCGGCCGGCTGGCTGGCGGTGGTGGACCCGGACAACTGCGTGGCCTGCGGCCAGTGCCAGGAGGTCTGCCAGGTGGCCGCGCCGCAACCGGACGATGAAACCATGGCGGTGGACGCCAGCCTGTGCCTGGGCTGCGGCCACTGCGCCCTGGCCTGCCCCACCGGGGCCATCGCCATGCAGCCCCGCCCCGGACGCCAGACGCCGCCCTTCGTCTCCTATCCGGAGCTGACGGCGGCCATGATCCGGGGGCGGATGCGGGAAAAAGCGGAGGAAGGCCATGCCTAGGCTTGCCCCCTCCCAAAAGGTGCTTAGTTTACCTAGTATGCCAGAACAGCATCCCACGCCCGGCGCCCGCCCCAGGGTTTTGGTCGGGGGTGGCCATGACAAGGTGTTGATTTTCAATAACGTTAATCTCTGCGCAGCCTGGGGGGGCGCCATCCGGCCCCCGGTCGCCGCGCGAAACTGCCTGGCGCCGCCCGCGGCGACCGGGCCTGGGGCGAGATAGGGAGCCGGCGCGGGACAGCGTCCGGCCGCCGCCAAGGGTCCCCGGCCGGACGCGATCAAAAGCGCCAGTGACCGGTGAGACAAAGACAGGGGCCAGCGGGTCGCCAAAACACACCATGACCCCGATGCAGAGGCCCGGCGAGAAGATTTCGTTAACCGCATCCTGGCCGCAGACCGCGACCGGAATCGGGGACCTCGGGCGGACGATTCAGTGCAACGTAACCTTTTTTGCACGCAAGGCGGTCGTCATGGCTAGGGAAATCGATTCCACGGCTGAAACTTGGGAAGAAGAGCCCGAGACCGTGGAGAGCGATAGAAGGGTGGAAGAGGTGATTGAGGCCAGCAACCGGGAGGAGCGTTCCGGCGATCTCAGCCTGGACACGCCCGTCGCCTATTTCCGCGAGGTCGAGGGCCGCGAGCTCTTGACGCCGGAGCGGGAGCTGGAACTGGGCAAGACCATTCGCGACGGGCGCGAGATCATCCTCAACAAGAGCTTGCAGATCATCCGCAGCGTCAAGGACGCGGCCGACACCTGCCAGCGCATCGAGTGCTGGCTGGAGGACAGCCACAAGTCGCCCTTGTCGGTGGAGGACGTGATGCAGGAGGCCAAGGAGCAGGTGAGCTACTGCGCCTCCCGCCTCAAGCCGACCAAGAAGCTCTCCAAGCTCATCGAGGAGATCGAACGGGCGCGTTGGGAGGTCGAGGGCGCGGTCAAGGAGATGGTGGAGGCCAACCTGCGCCTGGCCGTGTCCATCGCCAAGAAGTACACCTTCCGCGGCCTGAGCTTCGCCGACCTGATCCAGGAGGGCAACATCGGCCTGATGAAGGCGGTCAACCGCTACGACTACCGCACCGGCTACCGCTTCAGCACCTTCGCCTCCTGGTGGATCCGGCAGACCATCAGCCGCGCCATCTACGACCAGGCCCGGACCATCCGCATCCCGATCCACCTGCTGGAGCTGCGCAGCAAGTACTTTAGGGTTTACTACGGCCTGCTCAAGGAGTTGGGCCGCGAGCCGCTGCCGCGGGAGGTGGCCGAGAAGGTCGGCATCGACGAGGAGAAGATCAAGGACATCGTCAACCTCACCCTGGACTCCACCAGCCTGGAGACTCCGGTGGGCGAGGACGGCGACGAGCTGGGCGACTTCATCGAGAACAAGGACGCCGAGTGCCCCTTCGAGAAGGTCGGCGAGCAGGAGATGCACTTCCATCTCTCCTCGGCCCTGGAGGCCCTGGATCCGCGCGAGCGCAAGATCCTGGAGATGCGTTTCGGCCTGGGCGACGAGGACGAGCACACCCTGGAGGAGGTCGGCCAGGTCTTCAACCTCTCGCGGGAGCGGGTGCGTCAGATCGAGAAAAAAGCTCTGCAGCGTCTGCGCCATCCCCAATGGCGCTGCCTGCTGGAGGACCACGTGGAATGATGCCGGCCGCCGGCCGCGCCGACCGGGGGTCCCGCCGCCATGGGGCCCCCGGTTTTCGTCTCCAGGGCCTCGCTGCGCTCAAGATTTAATTTGATGGCTAACCTTTAGCGTACCAATCATTTTGGACTCTGCCGCCAGCTTGGCCGGCAAGGAGAGCCGCGTGCCCGCCGGACCGGAGTCTGACATCCTCGATTCCCTGCGCCGCATCAGCCGCGCCCTGGATGTCTTCAGCCACAGCCTGGCCGCCCGTTTTCGCATCACCACTCCCCAGCTGGTCTGCTTGCGGGCGCTCCTGGACGCCCCGGCCCAGACCCCGGGCCAGTTGGCCAAGGAGGTGCTCCTAAGCCAGGCCACCGTCACCGGCATTCTGGACCGCCTGGAGGCCCGGGGCTTCATCGAGCGTCGGCGCGACGCCCAGGATCGCCGCCGGGTGTTGTTGTATGTCACTCCCGCCGGGCGCAAGGCGGCGGCCCTGGCACCGACCCCGCTGCACCAGCGCCTGGCTGCCAACCTGGCCCACCTGCCCTCGGACGAGCGCCAGAGGATCGCCCACGTCCTGCGCCGGGTGGCGGCGATGATGGAGGAGGCCGCTCCGCCCCCGGCCTAGCCTCGTCCCGGATTTCTCCCCCCATCCGGCCCAGCCGCGCGGTAGGGCCGTCACCACCCAAAATACGGGTTTCCCCCCATGGCCCCCTGGCCGAGCCCTCGTCTAGGATGGCCGAAGGATGGGTGGCGGACGCGCGGTCCCTGACCGCCGGGGATGATTGCGCCCGCCGCCCCGGCCCGCGAGGAGGCCCATGGGCGAATTCCCCCTGCCGCGCATCAAGGACTTCATCCGCCGGGTGACCCCCTTCGACACCCTGGGCGAGGAGGAGTTGGGCGCGGTGGTGGCCCACATGGAGATCGCCTATTTCCCCCGTGGCGAGGTGATCATCCGCGCCGGCGGGCCGCCGGCCACCGATCTGGCCATCATCCAGTCCGGATCGGTCAAGGTGACCCTGCCCGAGATGGAGGGCGGCGAGATTCTGGTGGACATCCGGGGCGAGGGCGAGACCTTCGGGGCGGTGAGCCTTCTCCAGGGCAGCCAGGCCCTTTTCGAGGTCACCGCCCGCGAGGACGTCATCGCCTTTCTCTTGCCGGCGGCCAAGTTTCGCGAGCTGGTGGACCGGCATCCGGCCTTCAAGCGCCATTTCTCTTTCAGCCTGGCCCGCAATCTCCAGGCCGTGCAGCGCAACCCGGCCACCTGGTTCGCCACCGGCCACCAGGGCGACGCCCTGGGGCTGGACGCCCAGTTGGCCCGCAGCCAGGTGGGCGAGCTGATGACCACCCACGTGCTGACCTGCAACCCAGACACGCCGGTGCGCGAGGCCGCGCGCCAGATGACCCGCCGCCGGGTGGGATCGGTGGTGGTCTGCGGAAGCGAGGGCCACCCTCTGGGCATCCTCACCGACACCGACTTGCGGGCCCGGGTCTTGGCCGGGGGGGCCGACCCCGAGGCCCCGGTCGGCGAGGTGATGAGCCGGCCGGTGCGCTCCATCCATCCCAAGGCCTTCGCCTTCGAGGCCATGTTGGAGATGATCCGCCATCGGGTTCACCACCTGGTGGTGAGCGAGGGCGGCCGCCTGTTGGGGGTGATCAGCGACCATGACCTGAGGGTGGTCACCGGCGCGGCGCCGGTGGGAGTGGTGCGCGACCTGGACAAGATCCACAGTCCGGACGAGCTGGAGCTGGTCCACCAGCGTCTGGACCCGGTTTTGGAGATGCTCCTGCGCCTGGGCGGCAGCGCCCAGTACATGTTGGATTTGGCCACCGAGTTCAATGACCGCCTCACCGCCAAGATCCTGGAGTTGACCGAGCTGGAGATGGAGTCCCAGGGCCTGGGCCGCGCCCCGGCCACCTACGCCTGGCTGGCCCTGGGCTCGGCCGGGCGGCGGGAGCAGGCCCTGCGCACCTGCCAGATGAACGGCCTGGTCCACGACGAGCTTCCTCCCCAGCGGCGCGAGGCCGGGGGCAAATGGTTCCTGACCCTGGGCTCTCGCGTGGTGGAGCGCCTGGCCTCGGCCGGATTCCCCCTCTGCCCGGAGGGCCAGGTGGCCAGCCAGCCCGCCTGGTGTCAGGATCGCCTCGCCTGGGTCCGGACCCTGGAGGACCTGATCGCCGAGCGCGGAGTCTGCGTGATGCCCCAGGCCGGACCGCTGTTCGATTTCCGGGCCGTGGGCGGCTCCGACGGCTTCGCCGCCTACTTGCGCCAGCGGGTGACCAAAGCCTTGGAGGAGAACCGCCGCTTCCTGGCCCGCCTGGCCCGCCTGTTGCCCTATTCGCGCGCGCCGCTGGGTTTTTTGCGTGACTACGTGGTGGACAAGAGCGGCGAGTACCAGGCCCGGCTGGACCTGAAGCAAAGCGGCCTGACTCCGCTGGTGCACGGGGTGCGGGTGCTGGCTCTGGAGCAGGGCCTGGCCGCCACCTCCACCCTGGAGCGCCTGGAGGCCCTGGCCCGGCGCGGGGTGATCAGCGAAACCTTCGCCAGCGACCTGCGCGAGGCCTTCAGCTTCATCACCCTTTTGCGCATCGCCCGCCACCTGGAGGCCCGGGCCGCCGGTCTGGAGCCCGACGCCCAGGTGGTGCCGGCCAGCCTGAGCCCGGTGCAGCGCAAGATGTTGAAAGACAGCTTCGCGGTCATCAACGAGTTGCAGGACCTGTTGGCCCGCCGCCATCAGGACCAACGGGTGGCCTGAGGGAGTGGCGGAAGGCTTCCAGACCGGCGGACTGCGACTGTCCCTGGCCCGGGCTCGCAATCGGTGGTTGCGCTTCCGCCTGCGGGGCCGGGAGCTGGACCCCCGGGCGCGGGCCAACCTGGGTGCGTTGGACAACCTGCGGCTGGACGAGCCGGCCCGCTCCCACCGTTTCGTGGTGGTGGACCTGGAAACCACCGGTCTGGACCCCAACAAGGACCGGGTGGTGAGCGTGGGGGCCTTTAGGGTGGTGGGAGGGCGGGTGCGCCTGGGCGAGGTTTTCAGCGAGCTGTGCAACCCCGGCCGGGACATCCCGGTGGAGTCGATCAAGGTGCACGCCATCGTGCCCGACATGATCCACCAGGCCCGTCCGGCCTGGGAGGTGTTTCTGGATTTCCTGGGCTTTTTGGGTCGCGACATCCTGGTGGCCCACTTCGCCCCCTTTGACGTGTACTTCATGAATCGGGTGATGAAGGGCCAGTTCGGCTTCCCCCTGCAAAACCTGGTGCTGGACACGGTGGAGCTCTGCCGCACCCTGCTGTTGAAGCCCGATCCCTACGGGGTCTACCTGGACTTCAAGAAATGCGGCCTGGACGCCCTGGCCGAGCTGTTCGAGGTGGAAGTCCCGGAGCGGCACACCGCCCTGGGCGACGCGTTGGCCACCGCCCTGATTTTCCAGCGCTTCATGCAAAAACTGGAGAGCCAGGGGCGGGGCAGCCTGCGCGAGATGATCATGCTGGGGGGCATGGTGGCCTAGCCGACCGGGGCGCGGCGAGCGCGGCCAAGCCCCTGTGCAAACCAAGCCGGCCATGCGCTATCATGGAGACATGGCCCTATCGCGCGCGCGCAATCACAGCCGGACGACCCGCCGGCCGCCCGCCGGGGGGATTGATAAATCCTGTGGTTTTTTGGACCAGAGCCAAGCGGGAGGAGGATTTCATGGCGGACGACAAGGTGATGGAAAAAAACGGCCTCTACTACCCACCCCAAAGCTTCGTTGACAAGGCCTGGATCAAGGGCATGGAGCAATACCGCCAGATGTATGACCGCTCCATCAACGATCCGGAAGGATTCTGGGCCGAGGTGGCCGAGGGCTTCCACTGGAACAAGCGATGGGACAGGGTCTTGGAGTACAACTATCACCGCAGCAAGGGCCCGATCTCCATCAAGTGGTTCCAGGGCGGCAAGACCAACATCACCTACAATTGCCTGGACCGCCACCTGGCCACCCGCGGCGACCAGCCGGCCATCCTCTGGGAGGGCAACGAGCCCGGCGAGGACCGGGTGCTGACCTACCGCCAGGTCTGGGAGCTGGCCACCAAGTTCGCCAACGTACTAAAATCCTTCGGCATCAAGAAGGGCGACCGGGTCACCATCTACCTGCCCATGATCCCCGAACTGGCCATCGCCATGCTGGCCTGCGCCCGCATCGGCGCCATCCACTCGGTGGTCTTCGGCGGCTTCTCGGCCGAGTCCCTGAAAGACCGCATCGTCGACAGCCGTTGCAGCCTGTTGATCACCAGCGACGGCACCTACCGCGGCGGCAAGGCGGTTACCCTCAAGCAGATCGCCGACGACGCCCTGGTCGGCAGCGAGCGCGAGGGGGTCAAGGTGCCCCGTTGCGTGGTGGTGCGCCGGGTGGGCGAGGGCAAGGGCATCGACTGCCCCATGGTGGCCGGCCGCGACCTGTGGTGGCACGAGCTGATGGTCGACGCCCCGGTGGGTTGCGATCCGGAGTGGATGGACGCCGAGGACCCGCTGTTCATCCTCTACACCAGCGGCTCCACCGGCAAGCCCAAGGGGGTGCTGCACACCACCGGCGGCTACATGGTCTACGTCAGCCTGACCCACAAGTACGTCTTCGACTACCACGACGGCGACATCTACTGGTGCACCGCCGACATCGGCTGGGTCACCGGCCACAGCTACATCCTCTACGGCCCGCTTCTGAACGGCGCCCAGAGCCTGATGTTCGAGGGCGTGCCCACCTATCCCGACGCCGGCCGCTTCTGGGAGGTGGTGGACAAGTGGAAGGTGAACATCTTCTACACCGCCCCCACCGCCATCCGCGCCATCATGCGCATGGGCGACGAATTCGTGAAGAAGCACGGCCGCCAGTCCCTGCGCCTGCTGGGCACCGTGGGCGAGCCCATCAACCCCGAGGCCTGGCGCTGGTACCATGAAGTCGTGGGCGAGGGTCGCTGCCCCATCGTGGACACCTGGTGGCAGACCGAGACCGGCGGCATCCTGATCACCCCCCTGCCCGGGGCCACTCCCACCAAGCCCGGTTCGGCCACCTTCCCCTTCTTCGGGGTCCAGCCGGCCCTGGTGGATGATCAGGGACAGATCATCGAGGGCAACGACGTCAGCGGCCGATTGGTGATCAAGGCCCCCTGGCCCGGCCAACTGCGCACCACCTACGGCAGCCACGATCGCTTCGAGCTGGTCTACTTCAGCGACTTCGACGGCTACTATTTCTCGGGCGACGGCTGCAAGCGCGACGCGGACGGCTACTACTGGATCACCGGACGGGTGGACGACGTGATCAACGTCAGCGGCCACCGCATGGGCACCGCCGAGGTGGAAAGCGCCCTGGTCAGCCACCCCGCGGTGGCCGAGGCCGCGGTGGTGGGCTATCCCCACGACATCAAGGGCCAGGGCATCTACGCCTACGTGACCTTGAAGGTCGGCAACGAATACACCGACCAGCTCAAGAAGGACCTGGTGGCCCATGTGCGC
>JAIWNN010000029.1 GCA_020216805.1 Desulfarculus sp.
AAGGAGATCGGCCCCATCGCCACCCCCGACGTCATCCACTGGGCCCCGGGGCTGCCCAAGACCCGCTCCGGCAAGATCATGCGCCGCATTCTGCGCAAAATGGCCAGCAACGAGATGGACCAGCTGGGCGACACCAGCACCCTGGCCGATCCCGGCGTGATCCAGACTCTGATCGAGATGAAGGACAAGTAGCCCCCTCTCGGCGTGGAGCCCCGCCCGGGGCTCCACGCCGCCGGGGAAGGCCCACCGCCGCGGGTCCGGACCCAGGGCCGGACCCGCTTAGCGCGCCCGGCCCTGGGCCAACACAAGGGAGCCGGCATGCCAGACCAATCAAGCCCGCCCGCCCCCAGCCGGCCGGAGATCCTGGCCTTTTTCAAAAAAACCCCGCCGTTCGACATTTTGGACGCCCTGATCCTGGCCGACCTGGCCCAACGCTGCACCGGCGAGTTCCACGCCAAGGGACAGACCATCCTGGCCCGGGGCAAGAGCCAGGTCAACGCCCTGCGCCTGATCTACTCCGGCCGGGTGCGCCTGTTCTTGCGCGATGAAAACGGCCTGGAGAGCATGGTGGAGCACCGCGGCCCAGGCCAGTCCATCGGAGCCCTGGCCATGCTGCGCGGCAGCCTGTCCAACCTGGAGGTGGTGGCCGAGGAGGAGACCGTCTGCCTGCTGGTGGCTCGCGACGACTTCATGCACCTGATCGAGAGTCAGGCCCGCTTCGCCCAGTTCTTCCTCAAGCAGATCAGCGAAACCTACGTGGGCAAGGCCCTCACCGAGCTCGCGCGCCCCCGTCATTTCGGCGGCGGCGAAAACGCCCTGCACCTGTTCACCGCCCAGGTGGGCGATCTGGCGCGGCGCCGCCCGGTGACCATCGCCGCCAGCCAGACGGTGCGCGAAGCCGCCGCCCTGATGAGCGCCGAACACGTCGGCTGCCTGCTGGTGACCGATCCCGCCCAACGCATCGTGGGCATCGTCACCGACCGCGACCTGCGCAACAAGGTCGTCGCCGCCGGCCGCGACCACCGCACCCCGGTGGGCGAGGTGATGACCAACCCCATCCAGGCGGTGCCCAGCCACACCACCGCCTTCGACGCCCTGATCGAGATGATGAAACGCCGGGTCCACCACCTGGCCATCACCAAGCAGGGGCGCATCGTGGCCGTCATCAGCGGCCATGACCTGATGGTCCTGCAAGGCACCAGCCCGCTTCTACTGGTGCGCGACATCATGGCCCAGGAAACCTACGAGGGCCTCTACGACCTCTCCCTGCGCAGCCCCCGGGTGGTGCGCTCCCTGATCTACGAGGGCGCTAAGCCCAATTACGTCTGCCGACTGATCACCCTGATCAACGACCACATCCTGGACCGGCTCTTGAACCTCATGGTCCGAGACCTGGGACCGGCCCCGACGCCCTTCTGCTGGCTGTTGATGGGCAGCGAGGGCCGGCGCGAGCAGACCTTCCGCACCGACCAGGACAACGGCCTGATCTACGCCGACCCGGAGAGCGAAGACCAGGCCCGGGCGGCGCGGGAATACTTCGCCACCTTCACCCCCCAGGCCACCACCCACCTGGTCCGCTGCGGCTTCGCCCGCTGCAAGGGCGACATCATGGCCAGCAACCCCCAGTGGTGCCAGCCCTACGCGGTCTGGAAGGGCTATTTCGACCGCTGGATCTCCACCCCGGAGCCCAAGGACGTGCTGCACGCCACCATCTTCTTCGACTTCCGCCCCGGCTGGGGCGAGCTGGACCTGGGGGTGCGCCTGCGCGACCACCTGATGGAGGCTCTGCGCGGCCAGGACGTCTTCCTCCGCTTTCTGGCCAAGGACACCACCACCGCCCCCACCGCCCTCTCCACCTTCTTCCGCAACTTCATCACCGAGCGCGAAGGCCCCCACAAGGGCCGGCTGGACCTCAAGACCCGGGGCCTGGTGCCCTTCGTGGACTTCGCCCGCCTGATGTCCCTTAAGCACGGAGTGCGCGAGACCAACACCCTGGAGCGCTACACCCGCCTCGACGAGATCGGCGGCATCAGCCACGAGATGTTCCTCAAGACCAGCCAGTCCTATGAACTACTGATGCAACTGCGCCTGGTCCACCAGCAGATGCTGCACGAAGAGGGCCTGGAGCCGGACAACTTCATCGATCCCCAAGCCCTGAGCGAGCTGGAGCGCACCACCCTCAAGGAGGCCCTGGCGGTGGTCAACGACATCAAGGGCTTTCTGCGCGAAGCCTTCCACCTGGGCTCGGCCTGACCGCCGCCCGGTGCTTGGGCTCCCAGATACGCGGGCGAGGCCCTTCCCAGCCAAAGGGTCGGGGGCAGCGGGGAGTTGGGGCGACAGAAAGCCGGGACGGAGTGGATCCCCGTCCCGGCCGAATTTCGCGGACGATGGCCTTGGCGGCGGTCAGCCCAGCAGGTCCTGGGCCCGGGCCACCACGTTGTCCAGATTGAAGCCGTAGTTGGCCAACACCTTGCCGCCCGGGGCCGAGGCCCCGAAGCGGTCCACCCCGATCACCGCGCCGCCGTCGCCCACCCAGCGCTCCCAACCCAGGCTGGCCCCGGCCTCGATGGCCAGGCGGGCCTTGCAGGCCGGGGGCAGGACCTTGTCGCGGTATTCCCGCGGTTGCTGGGCGAAGACCTCCCAACAGGGCAGGGAGACCACCCGCGCGCCCACCCCCCGGTCCTGGAGAACCTTCTGGGCGTCGAGGGCCAGGTGGACCTCGGCCCCGGTGGCGATCAGGATCAGCTTCAAGGCCCCGGACTCCTCGCTCAGCACGTAGCCTCCCGCGGCCACTCCGCTGGCGATGGGATAGGCCCGGGGGTCCAGGATGGGCAGGTTCTGGCGGCTCAAGACCAGGGCGGTGGGACCGTCGCTGGCCAGGGCCAGGGCCCAGGCCTGGGCGGTCTCGTTGGCGTCGGCCGGGCGCACCACCCTAAAGCCGGGCATCACCCTGAGCGCCATCAGGTGCTCCACCGGCTGGTGGGTGGGGCCGTCCTCGCCCACCCCCAGGCTGTCGTGGGTGAAGACGAAGATGGACTTGGTCTGCATCAGGGCGGCCAGGCGCAGGGCCGGGCGCATGAAGTCGCTGAAGACGAAGAAGGTGGCCCCATAGGGGATCAGCCCGCCGTGCAGGGCCATGCCGTTGACCATGGCCCCCATGGCGTGCTCGCGCACCCCGAAGTGGATGTTGCGCCCGCAGTCCGGGCCGGTCCCGCGCAGGTCGCCGGAGCCCTTGATCACGGTTTTGGTGGAGGGGGCCAGGTCGGCCGAACCGCCGATGAGGTTTTGCACCACCGGGGCCAGGGCGTTGATGACCTGGCCCGAGGCGACCCGGGTGGCCAGCGGCTGATCGGCCGGATCGAAGACCGGCAGGGCCTCGCGCCAGCCCGGGGGCAGTTGGCCCTTGAGCCAGGCCGCGTACTGGCGGCCGTCCTCGGGGTGGGCCTGCAGATAGGCGGCCAGGGTCTGCTGCCACTGGTCCTCGGCCTGGCGGCCGCGCTCCCGGGCCTGGCGCAGGTGGCTCAACACCTCCGGGGGAATGTGGAAGGGGTCACTGGGCCAGCCGAAGCAGGCGCGGGTGGCCCGGGCGGCCTCGGCCCCCAGGGGTTCGCCGTGGGCGGCGGCGCTGTCCTGCTTGGGGCTGCCGCAGCCGATGTGGGTGCGCACCATGACCAGGCTGGGGCGGCTGGTCTCGGCCCGGGCGGCGTCGATGGCGGTCATGATCGCCTCCACGTCGTCGCCCTCCTCCACCCGGAGCACCTGCCAACCATAGGCCTCGAAGCGGCCGCCCACGTCCTCGGTGAAGGCCAGCTCGGTGCCGCCCTCGATCGAGATCTTGTTGTCGTCGTAGAGGTAGATCAGCTTGCCCAGGCCCAGGGTGGCGGCCAGGCTGGCGGCCTCGGAGGCCACGCCCTCCATCAGATCGCCGTCGCTGACAATGGCGTAGGTGTAATGGTCCACGATGGTATGGCCGGGGCGGTTGAGGCGCCCGGCCAGGTGCTTTTCGGCCGCGGCCATGCCCACCCCCATGGCGAAGCCCTGGCCCAGGGGGCCGGTGGTGGCCTCCACCCCCGGACACAGGCCGTATTCGGGATGGCCGGCGGTCTTGGACTCCCACTGGCGGAAGGCCTTGAGGTCGTTGAGAGTGAGGTCGTAGCCGGTCAGGTGCAAGAGGGCGTAGAGCAGGGCCGAGCCATGGCCGGCGGAGAGAATGAAGCGGTCGCGGTCGGCCCACTGGGGGTTGGCCGGGTTGTGCTTCAGATAACGGTCCCAGAGCACATAGGCCATGGTGGCCGCGCCCAGGGGCATGCCGGGATGGCCGGAGTTGGCCGCCTCCACCATGTCCACCGCCAGCATGCGGATGGTGTTGACGCAAAGCTTGTCCAGATCGCCCTGAATCTCGGCCATGGGACCTCTCCGTTGTCCGGGGATGGGTGCGGTTGAAACCGTTGCGGCGCGCCAAGTCGCCGGTTTTTCTTTTAGCGGGTCGAGTTGGCGAGGTCATGGTTGGTCTTGCCAACCCCCGCGCTGGCCCGCGCCGCCCCAACTATCGGCCATCAGGCCCAATTTGGCAAGCGCAACCTGCGCCGCCTCACCCAGCGATTTCCTTGCATTTTCCGTGCGCCGTCCCACCCCCGGCTTGCAGGCTGCAAATGCCTCCCTCCAGCGGCGGGATTGAGCCTCATCACTTTTTGTGAAAGAGTTGCGAGACCTTGGAGCCGGCCCCTCCCGCCTCCGCGGAGCCGACCCCGCCTCGCCTGGGCTGGCATGGCTTTCGCTTGGCTCAGGCTCGGGACGGCCGCCTGTCCGGCGGGAGGCCAGAGAGCCCGTCGGAGCCGACACCCGCAGCGCCAACACCCAGGGAAAGGTTGAACGTCCCCATGCCGTTGGAGAAAAAGCAACTCATCGCCTTGATGGAGGGCCTGCCCGCCGGTAGTGAGCTGGTTTACCAGCTTTCCCCGACTTTTGGCGGAAACTACGTGGTCATCGTCAACGATCCCAACGCCAAGAAGCGCTACACCATGCGTTGGGGAAAGAGCCTGGAGGTGGCCAAATCCAGCGAACCCTTCATCGCCGCCGACAAGGCCAAGAAGATCGCCGAGTGGGTGGCCGAGCGCAACCCCAGCCCGGTGGAGTAGTCGGCCCTGAACCAGGCGGCCTCATCCGACCCCGATCCAGCCCCCCAGCGACGGTTCCGCGTCCTCCCGGGTCCACCTCGGGAGGCGCGGAGTCCTCGCTCCCACGGCCCCGCCCGCCGCCTAGCGGTAGGGGTCCAGGTTCCACTCCAGCTCGTGCATCCGGCGCTGCTCCTCGGCCGCGGTGGGGTTGTAGTCCCCCGGCCATTGGGCGCAACCGCCAGCCAAGCCGGCCAGGACCAAGAGCAACATCAGCCACGCAACCTTGACGGTCATACCCACGCTCCCCTCCTTGCACCGGAGATCGGTTCACTGCCTCGCCGCGATTGGTTGTCAGCGATTGTGGCACCGATCGCGAGCAAAGGGAAGCCCCGGATGGCGTCTATTCGCCGATGATCTTGATCAGGACCCGTTTCCTGCGCCCGCCGTCGAACTCGCCGTAGAAGATCTGCTCCCAGGGTCCCAGGTCCAGCCGTCCGCCGCTCACCGCCACCACCACCTCGCGCCCCATCACCTGGCGTTTGAGGTGGGCGTCGGCGTTGTCCTCGCCGGTGCGGTTGTGCTGGTACTGGCCCAGCGGGGCGTGGGGGGCCAGACGCTCCAGCCATTGCTCGTAGTCCTGGTGCAGGCCGGACTCGTCGTCGTTGATGAAGACGCTGGCGGTGATGTGCATGGCGTTGACCAGGCACAGACCCTCGCCGACCCCGCTGGCCTCGAGCGCGGCCTCCACCTCGGGCGTGATGTTGACGAAGCCCCGGCGGCCGGGGATCTGGAACCAAAGCTCCTGGCGATGGGATTTCACGCCTGACTTCTCCGGGGGCGGTGCTGGCGGCGGCGGGGCGGGCCGAGAGGCGGCCCACCCCGGCCGGATCGGCTCAGGAGCGCTGGAAGTACCAGGGCATGCGGTAGATGTGGGAGTCGCTCCCGATGCGGCTGGCGTTGTAGAGCGCGTCCACGCCCTTGAACCAGTCCTCGGCGATGCGGTAGAAGCCGTCGCCATTGGGATGCTTGTAGTCGTCCATCAGCCAGCCGTAGGCGGTGCCGGTGCCGGAGTCGTAGAGGTCCCACCAGGCGCCGTCGGTGAAGATGTCCACCCGGTCCAGCTTGGTGCGCAACTGCTCGTTGTAATACTTGGCGCGGGCGGTGAGGTTGGCGTCCAGGTAGGCCGGCACGCCGGAGACGACGATGGCCGGGCGCTGGTTGGGATCGGTGATTCCGCCCAGGGCCGAGTCCACGATGGCCTGGACGTTGGAGACCATGGCCGCGGCCAGATCCTCGATGGCGTCGCCCTGGTTATAGTCCAGGTCGTTGGTGCCCACCATGATCACCACGAAGTTGGCCCCCTCGCCCGCGCCCCAGTCATGGGACTGGGTGGCCGGGAGGATGGAGCCGGTGGTGCCGCCGGGATTGCCGTGGAAGTAGACCTGGGTCCCGCCGGGAATGCTGCGGTAGATCGCGTAGCCGGGGTCGTTGAGGCGCGAGTAGAAGATGTTTTGCAGCGGCGCGCTGTCGGTGAGGCTGTCGCCGATGGCCGAGCAGAGGAAGCGGTATTCGTCGCCGGAGAAGGCGGCCGACTGCCCCTGGAAGTTGGGGCTGGTTCCGTCATAGAGGTTGTAGGACAGGATCGGTTCGGCGGCCGGGGCCGAGCCCGCGGCGGCGATCAGGCCCAGGGTCAAAAGGCAGGCCAGGGCCAGCAGCTTGGTCTTGCTCATAATGTGCACCCTCGGTTGCGCGGCGGCGGATGAGCCGCCCTTGAGATTGCGGGTCAGGCATGTCCGCTATGATAGGCCCCTTTGCCGGGACCGTCAATCCGGGTTAGGCCGTGGGGTCCGGCGAGGGTGCCGCGCCGGTCGCCACGCTCCATCCGGCGGGCCTTAAAAATATTTCTCCAGAACGTGCTCCAAGGCGGCGCGGTCCACCTCCTGGTCATAGAGCGGGCCGGCGGCCAGGGGTGGGAAGTGGCTGCTGTAGGGGGCGCGGTCGCCCCGCCAGATCACCCCCAAGGGGATGCGCTGGCCGAACTCCTGGGCCTTGGCCAGGGCGGCGGCGAAATCGGTGGGGTCGTGGCCGGCGTCCAGGTGGTAGACCCGCTCCTGGTACCACTTGAAGGTGTTGATCTTGTTGAAGGAGACGCAGGGCTGCAACACGTCCACCAGGGCCAGGCCCTCCACCGCCAGGGCCTGTTCCAACAGGCCGGCCAGGTGGTCGGGCTCGCCGGTGAAACCCCGGGCCACCAAGGACACCCGGTGCAGCACCGCCACCGCCAGGGGCTGGAAGGGCGCGGCCCAGACCCCCTCGGGCTGGGTCTTGGTGACGAAACCCTCCAGGCTGGTGGGGCTGGCCTGGCCCTTGGTCAGGCCGTAGACCTGGTTGTCGTGCACGATCACGGTCAGGTCGATGTTGCGCCTCAAGGCGGCCAGGAAGTGGTTGCCGCCCTCGCCGTAGTGGCAGCCGTCGCCGCTGTTGACCACCACCTTGAGCCGGGGGTTGGCCAGGCGCGCGCCGGTGGCCGCCGGCAGCGAGCGTCCGTGCAGGCCGCAGAAGGCGTTGGCCTTGAGGTATTGCGGGGTCTTGGCCGCCTGGCCGATGCCGCCCACCAACAACAGGTCCTTGGGGGCCAGGTCGCGGGCGGCCAGGGCCTTTTTCATGGCCTTGAGCAGGTTGTGGTTGCCGCAGCCCGGGCACCAGGCGGTCTCGAACTCGCCGTAGGTCGCGATGTCCAGCATGGCGTTCTCCCAAAAACCGCCCGGCTCAATCGGCCAGGGCGCGCAGGATGTATTCCGGGGTCAAGGGCCGGCCGTCGTAGCGCAGCACCAGGCGCGGAATCTCGAAGCCGGTCTCGCGCCGGATCAGGCGCGCCATCTGGCCGGTGGCGTTGGACTCCACCATCACCACCTGGCGGGCGGCGCGCAGGCGGGGCAGGAACTGCTCGGCCTTGAGCGGCCAGGGCTGGCGGAAGTGGCCGGTGGCCACCTGCCGTCCGCGGGCCCTGAGCTCGGCCGCCGCCTCGGCGACGACCCCCTGGCTGGTCCCCCAGCCCAAGAGCAGCAGATCGGGATGCTCCGGCCCGCTGAAGACCGGGGCCAGGGTCCGCTCCAAGAGGAGCCCGTATTTGGCCAGGCGTTTGGTCTGCTGGGCCAGGCGCACCGCCGCCGCCTCGGTGATCACCCCCGCCGGGGTGTGCTCGTCGCTGTCGGCCTTGACCAGGGCGGCAGATTGGCCGGGCAGGGCCCGGGGCGAGAGACCGTCGGCGGCGAGGGCGTAGCGGAGATAGTTTTCCGGGTCGGCGATGGCCCGCTCCCCGGCCCGGACCACCTCCACCGCCGCCAGGTCGAAGGGCTCCACCGCGCGGTAGGAGTCGGCCAGGTATTGGTCGCTCAGGATGAAGACCGGCCCCTGGCTGGCCTCGGCCAGGGCCAGGGCCCGGGCCGCCAGGTGGAAGCACTCCTCCACCGAGCCCGGGGCCAGGATGGCGCGGGGGAATTCGCCGTGGCCGGCGTGGAGCACGAACTCCAGGTCGGCCTGCTCGGTGCGGGTGGGCAGGCCGGTGGCCGGCCCCGGGCGCTGGACCACCGCCAGCAGAAGGGGGGTCTCGCTGATGCCGGCCAGGCTGACCCCTTCGGCCATCAGGGCGAAGCCGCCGCCGCTGGTGGTGATCATGGCCGGGGCTCCGGCGAAGGAGGCCCCCAGGGCCATGTTGACCGCCGCGATCTCGTCCTCGGCCTGCTCCACCACCACCCCCAGGTCGCGGGCGTGGTTGATGACGGTCTGGGCGATGGAGGTGGAGGGAGTCATGGGATAGAAGGCCAGGAACTTCAGACCGGCGGCCAGGGCCCCCAGGGCCAGGGCCTCGTTGCCGTTGAGGAGCATCCGTCGTCGGGGCGCGGCCGGCGGAGGCAGGGGGGCGAAGCCGGGGTGGTTTTGGCGGGCGTGGGCGTAGGCCGCCTCCAGGGCGGCGCGGTTCTTGTCCAGGATCTCCTGGGGCTTCTTCTTGCCCAGGTACTCCTTGAGCCCGGCGTCCACCAGCTCCAGGTCCAGGCCCAGCAGGGCCCCGGCCACCCCCAGGGCCACGCTGTTGACGTAGCGCCCCTCGGTCATGGCGTTGAAGTCCACGTTGTAGCAGGCGGCCTCGGCGCAGGTCAGGCCGGTGTCGGCGATGGCCCGGGCCCCGGGATTCAGCTCGCCCCGGTGCAGCTCCAGGGTCTCCTGGTCCAGGGCGATCAACAGGTCCACCCCCTCGCGGGGAGAGTGGATGGGCTGGGGGCAGACCCGGATGGCGTAGGTGTTGTGCCCGCCCCGCACCCGGGACATGTAGTCCTGGGTGACCACGATGAAGTAGCCGGCCCGCACCAGGACCTTGGCCAGCACCTGGCCGATGGTCACCAGGCCCTGGCCCGCCTCGCCGCCGATGAGGATGTTCAGCGCCTCTTTGGCCATTGCCGCCGCCTTTCCCGCGTGATCAGACTCCACCACCCCCGCGCGTCGGCGATTCACCGCGCGTGGTCCGTCTTTCATGGTAACAGAGCCGTTCCTGGGCCACCAAGCCCTATCCGGGGCCGGGAATCCGGCCCCCGCCCGGCGACCTCCTGACGCATGCGTGGCGATTATCGGCTGGTTGACCGCCCCGTCCTCCGGGCCATATCGGCCGCCAAGCCGGTCCCGCGCCCCCTCGCGCCAACGGCAAGGCCGAGCGTTTCATCCGGATCGACAGCAAGGAGCGGGCCTGCAAGCGTGGCGAAGAATCATCGACCGAACGAGAGCGCCATCTCCTCACTTGACTTGATGGCTACAACCACCGCCGGCCGCACTCCGCCTCTTTGACAACGACGGCTAGTCACCCACCCTCATCCCTTCCGTCATCCCCA
>JAIWNN010000030.1 GCA_020216805.1 Desulfarculus sp.
GCTCCCAATTCCCCGCGGGCAGCAGACCGGCGGCGCGGCCGCGGGCCAGGGTTTCGGCCACCGCGGCCAGGCCGTCGGGGCCCAGGTCGACGCTGAAGGAGTTGACGTAGAGATCGATGTGTCGCTGGACCACCTCCGGGGCCATCTCCTGGGCGTGGGCCAGCACGTAACCGGCGCTGGCGGCGGGATCGGCCCAGGCGGCCCGGATGCTGGCGGAGATGGCGGCCTCGATCCGGGCGGCCAGGTCCGGCCCCAGGTCGCGGCGGATGGCGATGCAGCCCAGGGGGATGGGCAGGCCGGTGGTCTCTTCCCACCACTGGCCCAGGTCCAGCACCTGGACCAGGCCGTGCTGGGCGAAGGTGAAGCGGCCCTCGTGGATGATCAGCCCGGCCCGGAAGCGGCCGGCGGCCACGGCGGGCATGATCTCGCTGAATAGGAGCGGCTCCACCCGGGGGGCGCGGCCCAGGTGGAGGGAGAGCAGGAGCTGGGCGGTGGTGAGCCGGCCGGGCACGGCCACGGTGACGCTGGCCAGGTCCAGGTTCTCGTCTCCCGGGCGGACCACCAGCAACGGCCCGCAGCCCCGGCCCAGGGCCGCGCCGGAGCGCAGCAGGGCGTAGCGGTCCAGGACATGGGCCAGGGCGTGGAAGGAGAGCTTGGTCAGGGGTAGCGCGCCGGTCAGCGCCCGGCGGTTGAGCTCCTCCACGTCGGCCAGCAAGGGCTTGATGCCGACCCCGGGGATGGAGACCAGGCCGTGGCTCAGGGCGTGGAAGGCGAAGGTGTCGTTGGGGCAGGGCGAATAGCCGAAGACGAGCTGGCGGGGCGCGGTCATGGGGCGGTCTCCAGGCGCAGCAGGGCGCGTTGGGCGGCCGCGGCCCCGGCGCTGATATCCAGTTCGCGCCGGCCGGCCAGGTTGCTGACCCCGCGCAGGCAGGCGAAGGGCCGGCCGTACTGGGCGGCCACCAGGGCCAGGGCGGCGCTCTCCATGTCCTCCAGGATGGCCCCCCAGCGGGCCTCCAGGGCGGCGGCCACCACCGGATCGCCGCTGACCGCGCAGACGGTGTTGCAAGGGCCTTGGGCCAGGCCGGGATTGGCGGCGGTGAGGATTTGGTTCAGGCCGGGGTCGGTGGGCCAGGCGTGGAAGCGGGGCCGACCATCGGCGTCCCGGCCCAGGGGCAGGCCCAGGGCCTCCAGCGGCCGCCAGCCGTCGGCGCGGTCCACCCCCCAGTCGGCCAGGAGGCACTCCGTGGCCAGGGCGGCCTGGCCCAGACCCAGGCCGGAGCCGGGATAAGCCCCGGCGCAGCCCAGGTTGACGATGGCGTCGATCTCGGGCAGGCGCTCCAGGGCCGCGGTCAGGCAGTGGGCGGCGTGGACCACCCCCAGGCCGGTCAGGGCCAGCCAGACCGGGCGGCCGGCCAGGGTACCTTGCCAGCAGGGCTTGCCGGCCAGATGGGGAGCGGGCGCCAGCCGGGGTGTGAGCAGCCGGGCCTCGGCCTCCACCGCCACCAGCAGCAGCCAGGCCATCAGGCCGCCCCCAGGCCCCGACGCAGCAACTCCACCAGCTCCCGGGCCAGGCGGGCGGCCTCGGCCGGTGGGGCGGCGTAGAGACCCAGGCCGGCGTCCATGTTCTCCAGGCTGCGGGCCACCAGGAAGCGCTCCAGGACGGCGTCCACCACGAAGGCGGCCAGGGCGGGGTCCAGGTCCGGGCGCAGCTCGCCCCGGGCCTGGCCCTCGGCCAGCAGCTCCAGGATGTAGTCGCGCGAGAACAGGCGGATGGATTGCAGCAACTGGCCGCGCAGGGGCACGTCGCCCTCGTAGACTATGCGCAGGTAGAGGCGGAACAGGCGAGGGTTGTCGTGGATCAGGTCCAGGCCCGAAACGAGGCTTTGCTCCAGGCGCCGGAAGACGTCCTGGCCCTGGGTCTGGCCGCGCACCGCCCGCAGGTGGTCCTTGACCTGGCCCACCGCGAAGTCGAAGACCAGGCGGAACAGGCCGGCCTTGTCGCGGAAATATTGGAAGATCGATCCCTTGGCGATGCCCAGCCGCCCCACCAGGGCGTTCAGTGAGGCCTGGCCGTAGCCCTTGGCCGCGAACTCGGTCAGGGCCTCGTCCAGGATGCGGTCCTGCTTGGCCGGGTCGAGATTGCGGAAGGTGGAGGAGGAGGCCATCACCCGGCGCTCCCGGGGCCTAGTCCTGGCCGGAGGCGGAGCCGTCCGCTTGGCGGCTGGCGTAGAGCGAATCCAGCACGCCATTGATGAAGCCGGGCGACTCCTCGCTGCCGTAGCGCTTGGCCAGCTCCACCGCCTCGTTGATGGCCACCTTGGGCGGCACCTGGCCCTGGCTGAAGATCATCTCGTAGGCGGCCACCCGCAGGATGTTGCGGTCCACCTGGGGCATGCGCGAGAGCTTCCAGCGCCGGCTGGCGGTCTCGATGGCCTGATCGATTTCGGCCCGGTGCTGGGCGATGCCCCGCACCAGGCGCTCGGCGTAGCCGCGCTGGCGGGCCGGGGCCTCGAAGTTGTCTTCGAAGACCTTCAGCGCGCTGTCGGCGTCGCCCTTGGTGTGCTCCATCTGGTAGAGCACCTTCAGCGCCAGCTCGCGGCTCTGTCGGCGTTCGCCCAAGCCGGCCCCCTAGCCAATCTTGCGCAGCAGGTCCACCATCTCGATGGCGGCCAGGGCGGCGTCGGCGCCCTTGTTGCCGGCCTTGGTGCCGGCCCGCTCGATGGCCTGCTCGATGCTGTCGGTGGTCAGCACCCCGAAGATCACCGGCAGGCCGGTCTCCAGGCCCACGTGGGCCACGCCCTTGCTGACCTCGGCCGCCACGTAGTCGAAATGCGGCGTGGAGCCCCGGATCACCGCGCCCAGGGTGATGACCGCGTCGTATTTGCCGCTGACGGCCAGCTTGCGGGCGGCCAGGGGGATCTCGAAGGCCCCGGGCACCCAGGCGATGGCGATGTCCTCGTCATTGGCTCCGTGGCGCTTGAGGGTGTCCAAGGCGCCCTCCACCAGCTTGGCGCCGATGAAATCGTTGAAGCGGCCCACCACCAGGGCGAAACGCATGCCCTGGGCCTGCAGGAGTCCTTCGATCATCTTGGGCATCGGTCACCTTCCAGCGCTGGACCTTGCCGTCCGGGGGCGGCCGGCGGTCGGTAATTGGTAGTAGAGGGAGCTTGCCACGGCGCCGCGCGCCCCGCAATGACAAAACCTGCCGTCGTGGTCATTGCCCGCGATGCCATCGCGCCTTCGCGACCAAATCCGGAAGATCGGCCCACCGTGTTCACGCCCCACGATCAAAAAACCAGACTCACCTGGCATCGCGAGCGAAGCAATCTGGTTGTCGCCGCCCCAAGACCAGGACCTTGGCCGTTGGGGCTCTCGTCATCCCGCGCGTCAGTCGTTGAGGTTGAGCAGGTGGCCCATCTTGACGCACTTGGTGCGCAGGTAACGCTCGTTCTCCGGGCAGGGCTCGATCTCGATCGGCACCCGCTCCACCACCTTGAGGCCGTAGCCCTCCAGTCCGACCATCTTCTTGGGGTTGTTGGTCATCAGGCGCATGTTGCGCACCCCCAGGTCGGCCAGGATCTGGGCCCCGATGCCATAGTCGCGCAGGTCGGCGGCGAAGCCCAGGGCCTCGTTGGCCTCCACCGTGTCGCAGCCCTGGTCTTGAAGTGCGTAGGCCTTGAGCTTGTTGATCAGGCCGATGCCGCGCCCCTCCTGCTTCATGTAGAGCAGCACCCCGCGCCCCTCCTGCTCCATGGTGCGCAGGGCGGAGGCCAACTGCTGGCCGCAGTCGCAGCGCCGGGAGTGGAAGACGTCGCCGGTCAGGCACTCGGAGTGGACGCGCACCAGCACCGGATCATCACCGGCCACCTCGCCCTTGATCAGGGCCACGTGCTCCATCTGGTCCACGTCGTTGGTGTAGGCGATGGCTCGGAACTCGCCGAACTCGGTGGGCAGGCGGACGTCGGCCTCGCGGTGGACGAAGGACTCGTTGCGCATGCGGTAGGAGATGAGGTCGCGGATGGTGACGATCTTCAGCCCCCATTTCTCCGCGAAAACCTCCAGGTCCGGCATGCGGGCCATGGTGCCGTCGTCCTTCATGATCTCGCAGATCACCCCGGCCGGGGCCAGGCCGGCCAGACGGGCCAGGTCCACCGAACCCTCGGTCTGGCCGGTGCGCACCAGCACCCCGCCCCGCCGGGCGCGCAGGGGGAAGACGTGCCCCGGGCTGACCAGGTCGTCGGGCTTGGCGTCGGGGGCCACGGCGGTGCGGATGGTGTGGGCGCGGTCGTGGGCGCTGATGCCGGTGGTGACGCCCTGGCGGGCCTCCACCGAGACGGTGAAGGCGGTGTGGTAGGGCGACTGATTGTCGCGCACCATCATGGCCAGTTGAAGCTGCTCCACCCGGTCCGGGGTGAGGCTCAGGCAGATCAGGCCCCGGCCGTGGGTGGCCATGAAATTGATGGCCTCGGGCGTGACCTTCTCGGCGGCCATGGTCAGGTCGCCCTCGTTCTCCCGGTCCTCGTCGTCGACCAGGATCACCATCTTGCCGTCCTTGATATCCTGGATGGCCGCTTCGATGCTGGCCAGGGCCATGGCGGTGGCTCCATGCGCGGGGGGAGATGGAAACTAGAACCCCATCCGGGCCAGGTCCTCCCTCGAGAGCCCGCCCTTGGCCGGTGGCTGGCCTTCATCCCGATTAAGAAGGCGTGCCACGTACTTGCCTATGAGGTCAGTTTCAATATTAACAGAATCGCCCTCCTTGGCAAGCTGGAGGGTGGTGGCGGCCAGGGTGTGGGGGATGAGGTTGAGTCCGAAACCGTCGGGCCCCACCTGGTTGACGGTCAGACTGACCCCGTTCACCGTCACCGAGCCCTTGACCACCACCAGGCGCAGGTGCGGAGCCGGGATGGCGATCCAGATGCGGGTGGACCCGCCCAGGGTTTTGATCTCCTTGATGGTTCCCACGCAGTCCACGTGGCCGGAGACCAGGTGGCCGCCCAGGCGATCGCCCAGGCGCAGGGCCCGCTCCAGGTTGACCATGGCCCCGGGCCGGAGGCGGCCCAGGGTGGTGCGGGCCAGCGTCTCGGCCGAGACGTCGACGCAAAAGCCCTCCCCCAGGACCTGGGTCACGGTCAGGCAGGCCCCGTCCACCGCCACCGACTCGCCCAGCACGGCCTCGGCCAAGGGCCAGGGGGGAGTGATGACCAGGACCGCGTCCGGACCCCGGGGGCTGATCCGGGCGATACGCCCCGCGCCTTCGACTAGACCGGTGAACATCTTGGGCCGCTCCTCCCGCCGGCCGGGGTTGGGCATGGCCGGGCTCCACCAAGTTATAGCCAGGGCGGGGCCAGGTCAAGGGCGGGGGCCGACCGGGAGGCGATCAGGGGCATGGCCGGCCTTCAGGCCACCCGCACCCGGTCGCGGCCGGCGGCCTTGGCCTGGTAGAGGGCCATGTCGGCCCGGTCCAGAAGCTGGGTCAGGTCCCGGTCATCCCTCCGGGCCTCGGAAACGCCGAGGCTGACGGTGAACACCTCCATCGGGCGCACGGCGGCGTCCAGGCCGAGGTCGCCGCAGCCGCGGCGGATCCGCTCGGCCACCTGACGGGCCTGCTCGGCGTCGGTGTTGGGCAGCACCAGGCCGAACTCCTCGCCCCCGATGCGCCCCAACAGGTCCAGCTCGCGCACGCATTTGGCCAGGTGACGGCTGAAGCCTTGCAGGGCCAGGTCGCCGGTGAGGTGACCGAACCGATCGTTGATGCGCTTGAAGTGGTCCAGGTCGGCGATGATGACGGCCAGGGGATGGCCATAAAGCTGGTGGCGGCGGAACTCGACCTCGGCCAGCTCCAGAAACTTGCGCCGGTTGAGCAGGCCGGTCAGGCCGTCGGTGGAGGCCAGGTGTTGCAGCTCCTCCTTGACCCGGCGATCGCTTTGCTGGGCGATGAAATGCCGTCGCCGTAGGTTTTCCAGGCGCAGGGAGAAGCTGGCCCCCCCCAGGGCGGCCAAAGCCAAGGCGGTGGTGTAGGTGCCCATGGGCCCCGCCCCGGGATTGGTCTTTTCGAACCAGAGGCTGAAAAGGGAGCTGAGGGTGTAGAGCAGGCCAGGCCAGACGCGCCAGGTCGGGCGCACCGGTAACATGGCGAAAATAATAATGATGATGGTAGCATCCATCGTGAAGCCGGCCAGGTAGTCCGGAGGGCGGCTCCAGCGGATGCCATGAGCCAGCGCCACCCCGGCCAGGGCTTGAACCATGATCCAGAAGTCGAACCAAAATGGAGAGTTGAGGCGGCGCATGGTCAGCATCAAGGCCAGGCAGCCAGCCAGGAGCAGTCCACGGCCGGCCAGCAGGCCATAGGCCAGCGGGGTGGGCCCCAGGTAGCTCAGGTCATGGCCAGCCATCAGCAACAACGGCAGGGCGATCAAGCCCAGGCCCAGATAGGCCTGGCGGCGGTCCTCCCTCAGGAAGGCGGCGCGGTAGGGCGCCTCCAGCGCCGGGGGCAACGGCTGCAGGAAAAGGGGCTTGGCCATGCTCTCCTCCGCCCAGGGGCCGGCGGCGCTGGTGGAGCGGGAAAGGGTGATCGATGTCCTGGGAGAGGTAGGCTTGGTTCTCGCGCCAGGAGGCCATGTCTGGAGGCTTTATCGGTCTGCCTGTGACTTTTGATCAACAACCGCGCCAATTTCAGGTAAAAAATTGCTGAAAATGTGCAATATCCAACAATATAAGCCAGTTGATTGTGAATTTAAACCGATCCGATGGTGATTGATATGTGACATACGTGATGGGTCCTCGGAGTGGGCGGGCGTTGGGCGGGGGATGGGAGCGGGTCCGATGGCGGGTCTGCTCGGGCGGTCTGTCCAGCGGGGACGGCGCCGGCCCGGGCGCTGACGCGGACCGAGACGCCGGTCAAGGCACGTTGCGGCCGGGTCGTCGGCATCGCCACCCCGGAACGGTGGCCGTCGCGGACACTGGGGCTTAGGCGGGCGGGAACGGGGCGGCCATCACCGGCGCGGACAGGCAGAGGTCGTCGCCCAGGCGGCGCACCCGCACCCGGCCCAGAGGCAGGGCCTCGGCCATGCGGGCGAAGCCCCGGCCGCCGATCATGCCCGGCGCCGCCGCCCCGCCGATGAGCTTGGGGGCCAGGAAATACATCACCTCGTCCACCAGGCCGGCGCGGACAAAGCCCCAGGCCAGGCCGGCCCCGCCCTCCAGCAGCAGGCTGGTGACCCCCCGCCGACCCAATGCGGTCAACAGCGCTCCCAGGTCCACCCGGCCGTCGTCCCCCCGTGGCAGAGGCAGCACCTGGGCCCCGGCCGCCTCCAGGGCCGCGCGTCGGGCCGGGTCGGGCCGGGGTCCGCAGGCCACCAGGCAGCCGGCGGGGCTGGCCGGGTCCAGGACCTTGGCCGTGGCGGGCAGGCGCAGGGAGGTGTCCACGATCACCCGCAAGGGGTCGCGCCCGCCCTCGAGGCGGCAGGTGAGCTGGGGGTCGTCGGCCAGCGCGGTGCCGATGCCCACGCAGATGGCGTCGCACCAGTTGCGCCAGCGGTGGACCTCGCGCCGGGCGGCCGGGCCGGTGACCCAGCGGCTGTCGCCGCTGACGGTGGCGGTGCGTCCGTCCAGGGTGGCGGCGGTTTTGAGGACGACATGGGGGCGGTGTTGGGTGACGTGGGTCAGGAAGAAGCGGTGTTCGGCCCGGCAGGCCGCCTCCAGCACTCCGCCGGTGACCGCCAGGCCGGCCTGGCGCAGGAACTCGCCCCCGCCCTGGGCCTTGGGGTTGGGGTCGCTGGCCCCGTAGACCACCCGGGCGATGCCGGCGGCCAGGATGGCCTGGGTGCAGGGCGGGGTGCGACCGTGGTGATTGCAGGGCTCCAGGGTGACGTAGATGGCGGCTCCGCGCGCGGCCGCGCCGGCGGCGGCCAGGGCGTGGACCTCGGCGTGGGGCTCGCCGGCCCGGGCGTGGAAGCCCCGCCCCACCACCGCGCCGTCCTTGACCACCACCGCCCCCACCGCCGGGTTGGGCGAGGAGCGCCCCAGGCCGCGCCGGGCCTGGCCCAGGGCCAGGCGCATGAAACGCCGGTCGGTCGCCGCGACGGCCGAGTCCGGCGGGGCCGACTCGGAGGGACGCGCGGTCATGACTGGTTCTTGGAGTTGTCCTTGCGCGCGGCGATCAGGCTTTCCAGCTCGTGCATGAACTCCTGCACGTCGCGGAACTCGCGGTAGACCGAGGCGAAGCGCACGTAGGCCACGTCGTCCACCCCCCGCAGCCAGTTGATCACCATCTCGCCCAGATCCTTGGCCGGGATCTCGCGCAGGTTCTGCTCCTGGAACTGGGCCTCCAACCCGTCCAGGAACTCCTCCACCACGGTGATGGAGACCGGGCGTTTCTGCAGGGCCTTGATGATGCCGCCCTTGACCTTGTTGCGGTCGTAGACCTCGCGGCTGCCGTCCTTCTTGATGACGTAGGTCTCCAGCTCCTCCACCCGCTCATAGGTGGTGAAACGCTGGCCGCAGTCCAGGCACTGGCGGCGGCGGCGGATCACCGAGGCGTCCTTGCTGACGCGCGAATCCACCACCTTGTTGTCCACGTGGCCGCAGAATGGACACTTCACGCCTCACCTCCCGGCTCGCGCCCCAACTGGACGCGCACCAACGCCGGCCCCGCCAGGCCCTGGCGGGCGGCCTCGTTCTCCTCGTTCATCCAGTCCTCGGGGTTCAGACTGACGATCTCCCGCCCCCGCGGCTGGACCACCACCCGGGCGATGCCGGCGTTGATGATCACCCGCCGGCAGAGCAGGCAAGGCTCGGGGTGGGCGGTGGGCAGGCCGCTGGCCACCTCGATGCCGGCTAGGTAGAGGGTGGCCCCCAGGGTCTGGGCCCGGCTGGCGTGAATCACCGCGTTCATCTCGGCGTGGACCGAACGGCAGAGCTCGTAGCGCTGGCCGGCCGGGATGGCCAGCTCCTCGCGCAGGCAGCGGCCCAGGTCCACGCAGTTGGCCACCCCTCGGGGCGCGCCGGCGTAGCCGGTGCTGACGATCTGGTCATCGTTGACGATGACCGCGCCGTACTGCCGGCGCAGGCAGGTGCCCCGGCGACAGACCTCGCGGGCGATGTTCAGGTAGTACTCGTCCTTGCCCGGCCGGGCGCTCAACGCTCCGTCCCCGCGACCTGGTCGATCTCCTCGATGCGCCGCTGGTGGCGGCCGCCGTCGAAATCGGTGGCCAGGAAGACGTCCAGAATGGCCAGGGCCTGGTCGGCGGGGGTCAGCCGCTCGCCCAGGCAGAGCACGTTGGCGTTGTTGTGGGCGCGGCCCAAGCGGGCGTGCTCGATGGTGGGGGCCAGGGCGGCCCGGACGCCGGGGAAGCGATTGGCGGTCATGCACATGCCGATGCCGCTGCCGCAGACCAGCACCCCGCGCTCGGCCCGGCCCTGGGCCACCGCCTGGGCCACCGCCGCCGCCTGGAAGGGATAGTCAGAGGAGTCGGTGGAGAAAACCCCCATGTCCTCGACTTGGTGGCCCAGGGCGGCCAGACGCTCCCCGACCGCCGTCTTGAGGTTGAAGCCGCCGTGGTCGCTGCCGATGGCGATGCGCATGCCCCCCCCAGTCTAGCCCCGGTAGCGGGCGAAGATCAGACAGGCGTTGGTGCCGCCGAACCCGAAGGAGTTGGAAAGCACCCGCTCCAGGCCGGCCTCGCGCTTGACGTTGGGCACGTAGTCCAGGTCGCAGTCCGGGTCGGGGGTTTCATAGTTGATGGTGGGCGGCATCACCTGGTCGCGCAGGCTGAGCACCGAGAAGACCGCCTCCACCCCGCCGGTGGCCCCCAGCATGTGGCCGATCATGCTCTTGGTGGAGCTGACCGCCAGCTTATGGGCGTGGTCGCCGAAGACCGCCTTGATGGCCTTGGTCTCGGTGGCGTCGTTCAGATCGGTGCTGGTGCCGTGGGCGTTGATGTAGTCGATGTCCTCGGGCCTGAGCCCGGCGTCGCGCAAGGCCATCTGCATGCAGCGG
>JAIWNN010000031.1 GCA_020216805.1 Desulfarculus sp.
ATGAAGCCGCCGGCCTCGGGGTCGGGCGCGGTCATGTGGTAGGCGTCGGAGGTGAGCCCGTAGCCCACCAGCTCGGCCAGGATCGTCGCCCCGCGGGCGGTGGCCGATTCCAGCGACTCCAGCACCATCATGCCCGCGCCCTCGCTCATCACGAAGCCGTCGCGGTCCTTGTCGAAAGGTCGGCTGGCTCGGGTGGGCTCGTGGTTGCGGGTGGACAGCGCCCGGGCGGCGTTGAATCCGGCCAGGGTGATGCTGGTGATGATGGCCTCCGACCCGCCGGCGATGATGATGTCGGCCGCGCCGCGCTGGATGGTCTTCATGGCCTCGCCGATGGCGTGGGACCCGGCGGCGCAGGCGGTGCAGAGGCAGAGGTTGGGCCCGCGCAGGTTGAACTCCATGGAGATCTCGCCCGGGGCCATGTTGCCGATGATCTTGGGCACGAAGAAGGGGCTGACCTTGTCCGGGCCTTTCTCGGCCAGGGTGAAGTAGGTCTCCTCCAGGGTCTGCATGCCCCCGATGCCGGTGCCGGTGATGCAGCCGGCCAGGTTGGCGGCCTCGCCCTGAAGCGGCAGGGGCAGGCCGGCCATCTCCCAGGCCATGCGGGCGGCGCCCACGGCGTAGTGGATGAAGGGATCCAGGCGGCGGATGTTCTTCTTGGGCAGCCAGTCCTCGGGGTTGAAGTCCAGCACCTCGCCGGCGATCCGGGTTTTGTGCGCCGAACAATCGAACTTAGTTATGGGGCCGATGCCGCTCTGGCCGGCCAGGATGCCGGCCCAGGACTTCTCCACCCCAGTGCCCAGGGGCGTCACCAGCCCCACCCCGGTAACCACCACCCTCTGCTGCACGGCCTCTCCCTTGCGCTTGACGGCCCCTGACGCTGCTGCGCCGGCCCGCCACGCCGGAGGCTAGCCCCCCGGGCGCGGCGGACCCGGCTGGTCCACCGGACGGACTACTTGCCGGCCAGACGGCTCTCCACGTAGTTCCAGGCGTCCTGGACGCTCTTGATCTTCTCGGCGTCCTCGTCGGCGATGGAGATGTTGAAGGCCTCTTCCATGGCCATGATCATCTCCACCAGGTCCAGGGAGTCGGCGCCCAGGTCGTCGACGAACGACGCCTCGGGGACCACGTCCTCCTCGGCCACCGAAAGCTGCTCACAGATGATCGCCTTGACTTTTTCCTTGATATCTTTGGCGTCCATTGCCTTTTTCTCCAGATGTCGCGAGAGGACCGCGTTCGCGGTCCGGTTTGGCCAATCGCCTCTTATCGGAGCGGGGCCACCGCCCGCGCCCGCGCCCTCCGACCGCCAGCCGGCGGCCGGTTTTACATGTACATGCCCCCGCCCACGTGCAGCACTTGTCCGGTCAGGTAGCGGGCGGCGTCGGAGCAGAGGAAGGCCACCACGTCGGCCACGTCCTCGGGCTGCCCGGCGCGCCCCAGGGGGATGTTGGCCTTCATTAACTCGGCCACCTTTTCGGGGATGGCCTTGGTCATGTCGGTCTCGATGAAGCCCGGGGCCACGGCGTTGACCCGCACCCCCCGGGAGGCCAGCTCCTTGGCCGCGGTCTTGGTCAGCGCCATCACCCCGGCCTTGCTGGCCGAGTAGTTGGCCTGGCCGATGTTGCCGATGGCCCCCACCACGCTGGCCAGGTTGACGATGGCCCCACTGCGCTGTTTCATCATCACCTTGGCCGCGGCCTGGGTGCAGACGAAGGTTCCGGTCAGGTTGACCTTCAACACCCGCTCCCACTGCTCCAGGGTCATGCGCACCAAAAGGGTGTCCATGGTGATGCCGGCGTTGTTGACCAGCACGTCCAGGCGGCCGTGGCGGCCCACCAGGTCCTCGATGTAGGCGTTGACCTGGGCCGGGTCGCTGACGTCGAACTTCTTGCCCTCGGCGACGACGCCCTGGGCCTGAAGCAGCCTGATCGTCTCCTCGGCCGCCGACTCGTCGGGGTCGAAATGATTGAAGGCCACCACGTCCCCGGGACGCCCCAGGGCCAGGCAGATGGCCCGGCCGATGCCCCGGCTGCCGCCCGTCACCAGCACCACGCGTTTGTCGTCCGCCAAATTCCGCTCCCTCGTCCACAGGCCGGGCCTGAAAATAGCATAACCGCGCCGGGCTTGTCAGCCGCCGGCCGTCGGTCTATCCCCGCAGTTCCTTCAGCCGCGCCAGCATGGCCGGGACGACCGCGAACAGGTTTCCAACTATACCATAGGTGGCCACGGAGAATATCGGCGCGTTGGCGTCGGTGTTCACCGCCACGATGACGTCGGAGCTCTGCATGCCCACCAGGTGTTGCACCGCCCCGGAGACTCCCAGGCCGATGTAAAGCTTGGGGCCGATGGTGCGCCCGGTCTGGCCCACCTGGTGGGCGTGGCCGATCCAGCCGGCGTCCACCGCCCCCCGGGTGGCCCCCACCACCCCGCCCAGGGCCTGGGCCAGCTCGCGCACCAGATCGAAGCCCTCCGGCCCGCCCAGGCCGCGCCCGCCCACCACCACCACCTCGGCCGCGGTGAGGTTGACCTGCTCGCCGATGGCCCGCACCACCTCCAGGACCTGGGTGGTGGGCGCGAGATCGGCCTCCAGGCCGAAGCGCACCAGCTCGCCGGTCGCGCCGGGCTGGGGCAGGGCCTTTTTCATCACCCGGGGGCGCACGGTGGCCATCTGGGGCCGGGCGTCGGGGCAGATGATGGTGGCCATGATGTTGCCGCCAAAGGCCGGCCGGGTCTGCAACAGCAGCCGCCGGGCGGGGTCGATGGCCAGGCCGGTGCAGTCGGCGGTCAGGCCGGTGGCCACGGCGGTGGCCACCCGGGGGATCAGCGAGCGCCCCAGGGCGGTGGCCCCGGCCAGCAGGATCTCGGGCCGCTCTTTGGCGATGAGCCGGGCCAGGACCGCGGCGTAGATGCCGTCGTCGAACCGGGCCAGGCGGGGGTCGTCGGCCAGGTAGACCTTTTGCGCGCCCTGGGCGAAGAGCTCGGCCGCCAGCGGCTCCACCCCGTGACCCAACAGCACCGCGCCGAGCTCCACCCCCAGGTCGGCGGCCAGGCGGCCGCCCTGGCCCAGGAGCTCGGCCACCACCTCGGGCAGAACTCCCTCGCGCTGCTCGGCGAAGACCCAGACCCCGCGGCTGGTGGCGGTGCGCTGGTCGGCCGCGCGCTGGATCTCCTCCAGGCGCAGGGCCGATTCCGGGCAGACCTCCACGCAGGTGCCGCAGAGGGTGCAGTTGTCGTTGACTCGGGCTTTATCCTCCACCAGCTCCAGGGCGCCGAAGGGGCAGGCGTCCAGGCAGGAGCCGCAGCCGGTGCAGGCGGTTTGGTCGATGATCAGCGCCACGGCTAGCTCCGCGTCCCGGTGTTTCGCATGGAGGCCTTTTCTCCTGTCATCGCGAGCGTAGCGAAGCTATCTCTTGCTTCGTCGGAGCCGAGAGATTGCTTCGTCGCTTGCGCTCCTCGCAATGACCATCGGGAGAAGCGGCGGGAGCGACGACAAGAGCGAAAAGCGTCTGGCAGTCCCACGGCTAGCTCCCCAGCAGGATCACTTTGTCGGCCACCAGGCGGTCGATGACCGCCCGGCCGGCGGCCTCGGCCGGACCGGGGATCATTTCCCGCCGGCCGGCCGCGCCCGGGGCGAAGACCTCCACCACCTGGGTGAAGGAGCCCCGGAGCCCCACCTGGTCCTCGCCCAGCCCCAACGCGGCCGCGCCGGCCACCGGGGCCTCGTATTTCTTGGCCCGCATCTTGCCCTTCAGGGAGGGCGGACGGGGCTCGCCGATCTCGCGCACCACCGTGATCAGGCCCGGCAGGGGCAGGCTGACCACGTCGTAGCCGTCGTCCATCTGGCGCTCCACCACCAGGTGGTCGGCCGCCGCCTCGCGGATGGCCTTGACGAAGGCCACCTGGGGCAAGCCCAGGCGCATGGCCAGGCCCGGACCCACCTGGGCGGTGTCGCCGTCCACCGCCTGCTTGCCGCAGACGATCAGGTCGGCCCCGCCCAGATGGCGCACCCCGGCGGCCAGGGCGGCGGTGGTGGCCCAGGTGTCGGCCCCGGCGAAGGCCCGGTCGGAGAGCAAGAGGCCGTCGTCCACCCCGTAGCCGATGGCCTCGCGCAGGATCTCGGCCGCCTGGGGCGGACCCATGGTCAGGGCCAGGATCTGGCCGCCCACCCGCTCCCGGAGTTGCAGGGCGGCCTCCAGGGCGAAGAGGTCGAAGGGGTTGATGACGGCGGCCACGCCCTCGCGCTTGAGGGTGTGGGTCACCGGGTCCAGCTTGACGCTGGCGGTGTCGGGCACCTGTTTCAGGCAGACGATGATCTTCATGGGCCTCACCGGTCGAGAGTGGCCGCGGCGACTGCGCCAGGGCGGTGGCCGGGGCAATTCTTACTTAAGGACTGGCCTTTTGTCCACCCCCGCGGGCCGCCTTTCGGGCATTGGGAGGTGGATCGCCTTGGTGGCCGGCTACTTGCCCCGGCCGTACTCCTTGTTCAGCTCCTGGCCGATGACGTTGCGCTGGATTTGGTTGGTGCCCTCGTAGATTTGGAGGATCTTGGCGTCGCGCATCATCTTTTCCACCGGATAATCGCGCATGTAGCCATGGCCGCCCAGGACCTGGACCGCGTTGGTGGTCACCTCCATGGCGATGTCGGTGGGGAAGAGCTTGGCCATGGCGCTGGCCTTGCTGATGTCCTTGGCTCCGGAGTCCACGAAGCGCGCCACGCTGTAGACCAGGGCCCGGGCCGCCTCGACCTTGGTGGCCATGTCGGCCAGCATGTGGGCCACGGCCTGGAAGGTGATGATGGGCTTGTCGAACTGCTTGCGGGTGCGGGCGAAGGCCGCGGCCTCGTCCAGGGCGCCCTGGGCCACGCCGACGGCCTGGGCCCCCACCCCGGGGCGGGATTTGTCGAAGGTGCGCATGGCCACCACGAAGCCCATGCCCTCCTTGGCCAGCAGGCGGTCGGCCGGGATGCGGCACTCGTTGAAGATCAGCTCGGCGGTGGCGCTGGCCCGGATGCCCAGCTTGATCTCCTTTTTGCCCACGCTGAAGCCGGGGTCGCCCTCCTCCACGATGAAGGCCGAGGCCCCGCGCGCGCCCTTGCTGCGGTCGGTGATGGCGATGACGCTGTAGATCCCCGCCTCGCCGCCGTTGGTGATCCACTGCTTGGAGCCGTTGATCACGTACTCGTCGCCCTCGCGCCGGGCCTGGGTCTGGATGGCCCCGGCGTCGCTGCCGGCGGCGCTCTCGGTCAGGGCGAAGGCGGCCAGTTGCTCGCCGCTGGCGATGATGGGCAGGTACTTGGCCTTCTGCTCCTCGTTGCCGAACAGGATGATGGGATAGGCCCCCAGGAAGCTGGCCGCGAAGGTGGTGCTGACGCCCACGCAGGCCCGGGAGAGCTCTTCCACCGCGATGCAGTTCTCCAGGCAGCCGCCGCCCAGGCCACCGTACTGCTCGGGGATGATCAGGCCGAAGAGGTCGGCCTGGGCCAGGGCCTTCATCAGCTCGCGGGGGAACCGCTCCTGCTCGTCCAGCTCGGCCCGCACCGGCTTGATCCGCTCCTCGGCGATCTGCCGGCAGAGGTCGCGGATCATCAACTGGTCTTCGCTGAGGAAGTAATCCATCGCCTTGCACTCCCTGGAGATTATTTGGGGCCGCGGACCGGGCTGGTCGCCTGGGCCGGCGCGGAAGGGTTACTCCCGTTCCCCCGCGCCGTTATCGCCCAGCAGACGCCCCCGGTATTGGGCCAGGCCATCGGCCACGTGCTCCGCCACCCGGCCCCGCACGCTGGCCGCGGCCACCACCAGCGCGCTGGCGATGGCCTTGGGGGTGGAGGCCCCGTGGCAGACAAAGGCCACGCCGTTGATTCCCAATAGCGGCGCGCCACCGTAGTTCTCGTAGTCCAGATCCTTGGCCAGGGTGCTCAGGGTGGGCTTGAGCAGCAGCGCTCCCAGGCGGCCGGTCAGGCTGACCGCCACCCGCTCCTTGACCACCCGCGACAGGGCCTTGAACATGCCCTCGGCCAGCTTGAGGCAGACGTTGCCCACGAAGCCGTCGCAGACCACCACCCGGGCCGGGCCGGCGAACAGATCGCGGCCCTCCACGTTGCCGATGAAGTTGAGCCCGCTGTTCTTGAGGTACTCGTAGGCCTGCTTGACCACATGGTTGCCCTTGCCGCCCTCCTCGCCGATGGACATCAAGCCCACCGCGGGGTTGGCCAGGCCCACCACCCGCTCGGCGTAGGCCGCGCCCATGTAGGCGAATTGCAAGAGCATCAGGGGCGAGCAGTCGACATTGGCGCCCACGTCCAGCACCACGGTGGGGCCGGAGAGCCCCGGAAAGACCGAGGCCAGGGCGGGGCGGTCGACCTCGGGCAGGCGGCCCATGACCACCATGCCCACCGCCATGGTGGCCCCGCTGTTGCCGGCGCTGACCACCGCGTCCACCTGGCCGGCCTTGTGCAGATCGAAGGCCACCCGGATGGAGGCGTCGCGCTGGTGGCGCAGGACATGGCCCGGGGCCTCGTCCATGCCGGCCACCTGGCTGGCGGGATGGATGGTGATGCGTCCCGGCGGGGGGGACAGGCGGGCCAGCTCGGGCTCCAGGGCCTCGGGCTTGCCCACCAGCACCACGTTCAGCTCGGGGTCGCGATCCAGGCACTGGACCGCGCCCTCGACCATCGCGACGGGGGCGTGATCGCCCCCCATGCCGTCCAGGGCGATGCGCAACATGCCGCCGCCCTTAGTCCTCCTTGCTCACCACCTGGCGGCCCTTGTAGGCGCCGCAGGCGGGGCAGACGCGGTGGGGCTCCTTGGCCTCGCCGCACTGCGGACAGTTGGTGACGGCCACCAGGCTGATGGCGTCGTGGGCGCGGCGCTTGCGGCTGCGGGTGTGGGACTGACGTCGTTTGGGAACGGCCATGATCCTGTTGCTCCTTGGCTGTTGATCGCCGGCGGGGGCCCGGCGTCGGGTGCTATTCGCTCTTTATCTCCAGCTTGGCCAGCTTGGCCCAGCGGGGGTCCACCTGGTCCCGGCGGCAGTCGCAGCGGCCCTGGTTCAAATCGCGGCCACAGACCGGGCACAATCCCGCGCACTCGGCCCGACACAAGGGGGCCATGGGCAGGTTGAGGCCGATCTCGTCGCGCAGGGCCTGGGCCAGGTCCAGCTCGTCGCCCTCGAAAAAGACCAGGTCCAGATCGTCGCCGCCCAGGCGGACCTCCTCGGCGGCCGGGGCCTGGGGCGGGCTGAAGACCAGCTCCACCGGCCCGCTCAGCTCGGCCTGGCCGGGCTGGAGGCAGCGGCTGCAGACCAGCCGCACCCCGGCGCGGTACCGCCCCCGGGCCAAGACCTGCTCGCCTTGTTTCTCCAGGCGCAGCCGGGCCCACGGGACGCTGGTGATCTCGGTCACCACCTCGCCCAAATCCTGGGGCCGGGCCCGATGGTCGCGGAACTCCACCTCCAGGCCCTCGGGGGGGATGTCCTCCAGGCGCACCTTCAAGCCCATCCTCCGCGCGTCACCTGGATCAGCGAAACCGTCAACCGCGGCGGGGGCTTGCCTGGGCCTCCGCCCGCCGTCGAAACCGCGTGGCATCCCGTCGCCCCCTCTGAGCGGGGCCCCGGTCCAACCCAAACCAGGGGGTTAGTATATCATCGGCCCCCCATGGCCACAAGCCGGCCCCGGATTGCCCGGCCCGGCGGGGAGTGTTATACTGGCCCCGTCACCGGCTGGCAAGGCCGGCTCCCGAATTGGCTAGCGTCCGCTCCAGCCCGCCTCGCCCGGCCTGGGCCGAGGCGGTTCGTTGCGCTATTATCTTTTCGCGGGGAGCGATTTCTGTGGAACGCCATCTCATCACCCGCCAGGGCCAACAGCGCTTGAAGGAGGAGTTGGAGCAGTTGCGCAAGGTGGAGCTGCCGCGCAACGTCCAGGCCATCGCCGAGGCCCGGGCCCACGGCGACCTTTCCGAGAACGCCGAGTTTCACGCCGCCAAGGAGCGCCAGGCCGTGATCAGCGCCAAGCTGATGGAGCTGGAGATGATGCTGGCCAATGTGGAGGTGGTGGACCCGCTGCCCGAGCCCGATGGTCGGGTGGTTTTTGGCGCGGTGGTCAAACTCTACGACGCCGAGGCCGACGAGGAGATGACCTATCAACTGGTGGGCCCGGCCGAGAGCGACGCCAGCGCCGGGCGCATCTCCCTGACCTCGCCCATCGGCCAGGCCCTGGTGGGCAAGGAAGAAGGCGACGAGGTGCGGGTCAAGACCCCGGGCGGCCTGCGGGTGCTGGAGATCCTCGAAGTCCGCGCCGCGGACTAGGCCCAGCCTTGCCCCGGCCCCAACACCCGACGCCCCCATCCCGGCGGGAGGCCCTCCCGCGCGCCGAAGCCGCGTGGCCGCGACCCTGAAAAGCGCCTTCAGCCCCCGCATGCTGGTGGCCTTTATGATGGGCTTCAGCAGCGGGTTGCCGTTGTTGCTCACCCTGTCGCTGTTGCAGGCCTGGATGCAGCAGGAGCAGGTGGACCTGACCCTGATCGGCCTGATCACCCTGGTGGGTCTGCCCTACACCTTCAAGTTCCTCTGGGCCCCGATCTTCGATCGCTTCCGCCTGCCCTTCCTGGGCCGCCGCCGGGGCTGGCTGTTCCTGATCCAGGCGCTGTTGATCCTGGCCATCGCCGGCCTGGGCCAGTGCGATCCCAAGCACCAACCCCTGGCGCTGGGCTTGATGGCCCTGGTGGTGGCTTTTCTGAGCGCCAGCCAGGACATCGTCATCGACGCCTACCGCCGCGAAGACCTGGCCGACGCCGAACTGGGCCTGGGCTCGTCGCTGTATGTCAACGGCTACCGGGTGGGCATGCTCCTGGCCTCGGGCGGGGGGCTGATCCTGGCCGACCACCTGGCCTTCTCCCGGGTCTACCTGGTTCTGGCCGCCTGCCTGGGGGTGGGGCTGGCGACCACCCTGGCCGCCCGCGAGCCCAAGGTCAGCGAGCGTCCACCCGCCACCCTCTACGCGGCGGTGGTGGAGCCCTTCTTGGAGTATTTCCGCCGGGTGAACCCCTGGTGGGCCCTGGGGGTCCTGGCCCTGATTCTGCTCTACAAGCTGGGCGACACCATGGCCTCGGCCATGACCACACCCTTCTATCTGGACCTGGGCTTCAGCAAGACCGAGATCGGCGCGGTGGTCAAGCTCTTCGGCTTCTGGGCCACGGTGGCCGGCGGGCTCCTCGGCGGGGTGCTGATGCTGCGCCTGGGCATCAACCGCGCCCTCTGGGTCTTCGGGGTGCTCCAGGCCGTCTCCACCGCCGGCTTCGCGGTGTTGGCCCGCCTGGGACCGGACCTGGCCGGCCTGGCCACGGTCATCGCCTTCGAGAATCTCACCGGCGGCATGGGCACCACCGCCTACGTGGCCTTCATGGCTTCCCTGACCAACAAGAGCTTCACCGCCACCCAATACGCCCTCCTGAGCAGCCTGATGGGCATCCCCCGCGTGGTCCTGAGCGCGCCCACCGGCTGGATGGCCAAGGAGATGGGCTGGTCCTGGTTCTTCATCTTCTGCACCGTCATCGCCCTGCCGGGTCTGCTGATGCTGATCAAGTTCGCCCCCTGGCGGGGGGATGCCCCGCCGTCGGCGACGGGGGAAAACGAGCCTAACTAGCGATCGCCAGAGGTTAACTTGCCCCGGCCGGCGGCGCTTGATAGAATTTAGCCTAAGCCAGCGGCCCTTCCGGGGGGCCGCCGGCGCGAATCCAGATTATCGGCCGAGCCGCCGGGCGCGCCGTGGGCGGGGCCTGACATCGCCGACCACCACGCCGCGCGCCAGAGCCACCCCACCCCGAGAGGTGAACGACATGCCCATGGACTGGACGCCGCCGCCCCGCGGGAGCGGCCGCGAACCCGACCTGAACCAGGTCCTCAACGAGGTGAAACAGCGCCTGCCCAAGCTCAACCGGCCCAAGGGCCTGTGGGCGGTGCTGGCCGTGGTGCTGCTGGTGCTGGTGGGATCGACCGCTTACTACACCGTTGGGCCGGAGGAGACCGGGGTGGTGTTGCGCTTCGGGCGCTACAGCCGCTCCAGCGGGCCGGGCCTGCACCTGAAGCTGCCCCTGGGCGTGGAGCAGATGATCCCGGTCAAGACCGGCCGGGTCTTCAAGGAGGAGTTCGGCTTCCGGGGCATCGCCCCCGGCACCCGCAGCCGCTTCTCGGAAAAGGGCCTGGAAGATGAATCCCTGATGCTCACCGGCGACCTGGCGGTGCTGGACGTCAAGTGGATCGTCCAGTTCCAGATTCGCGACCCCAAGCTCTGGCTCTTCGCGGTGCGCGACGGGGTGGCGGTGATCCGCGACTTGAGCGAGTCGGTGATGCGCTCCATCGTGGGCAACCGCTATTCCGACGCGGTCCTGACCCTGCAACGGGTGGAGATCGCCGCCCTGGCCCAGAAGGAGCTCCAGTCGCTCTTGGACATCTATCAGACCGGGGTCCAGGTGGTGACGGTCAAGCTCCAGGACGTCAACCCCCCCGCCCCGGTGCAGCCGGCCTTCAACGAGGTCAACGAGGCCCGCCAGCAGATGGAGCGGATGATCAACGAGGCCCAGGAGGCCTACAACCGCGAGGTGCCCAAGGCCACCGGCGAGGGCAAGCGCCTGGTGACCGAGGCCGAGGGCTACGCCACCGAGCAGATCAACCGGGCCCAGGGCGAGGCCAAGCGTTTCACCGAGGTCCTGGCCGCCTACCAACAGGCCAAGGACGTGACCCAGCGCCGCTTCTACCTGGATTCGATGCAGGCCATGCTGGGCAAGGCCGCCCGGGTCTGGGTGGTGGACGAATCGGTCAAGGGACTGCTGCCGCTGATGAGCCTGGGCAAGGACGGCAAGGCCGCCCCGGCCCCGGCGGCCAAGGAGGTGCGCCAGTGAAAAACACGCGCCTGATCACCCTGGTGGCTGTCCTGGCGGCGGTGCTGTTCGTGGGCATGGGCTCGTTCTTCATCGTGCGCGAGGGTCAGCAGGCCATCGTCACCCAGTTCGGCAAGCCCCTGGCCGGTCCCTACAGCGAGGCCGGGCTCTATTTCAAGCTGCCCCTGATCCAGGAGGTGCACCTTTTCGACAAGCGCATCCTGAAATGGGACGGTCGGCCCAACGAGATCCCCACCCGCGACAAGAAATACATCTGGGTGGACACCACCGCCCGCTGGCGCATCGTCGATCCCTTGCGCTTTCTGCAGACCGTGGCCAACGAGACCGGGGCGGCCAGCCGCCTGGACGACATCATCGACTCGGTGGTGCGCGACATGGTCTCCAGCAACCTGCTGGTGGAGCTGGTGCGCTCGGCCAGTTGGGACCCCAACCCGCCCAAGGACCTGACCCTGGCCCAGTCGATGCTCACCAGCGCCGAGACCGGCGGGGGCGGCATGGTGGGCGACACCTCCACCGAGCCGGTGGACGTCAAGGTGGGGCGCGAGAAGATCACCCGCCACATGCTGGCCGAGGCGGCCAAGCTGACCCCGCAGTACGGCATCGAGCTGATCGACGTGCAGATCAAGCGCATCAACTACGTGGAAAGCGTGCAGAAGCGGGTTTTCGAGCGCATGATCAGCGAGCGCAAGCGCATCGCCAGCCTGCTACGCAGCGAGGGCGAGGGCGAAAAGCGTCGCATCCTGGGCACCATGGAGAAGGAGCTGGCCCGCATCCGCTCCGAGGCCTACAAACAGGCCCAGGAGATTCGGGGCCAGGGCGACGCCCAGGCCACCCAAATCTACGGCCAGGCCTTCGGCCGCGACCCCCAGTTCTACGCCCTGTTCAAGACCCTGGAGACCTACGGCAGCCTGCCCGAGGAGAAGCTGGACCTGATCCTGTCCACCGACAGCGAATACCTGCGCTACTTGAAGAGGGTCCCTTAGGCCACCGGCGCGGGCCGGCTGGCGCCGATCATCCACGGCGGGCGGGGAGGGCCCCCGCCCGCGCCCTTGGCGGGGCCAGGCGGGAGAAGGCCATGGCGCGGCGGCGGTGCGCGGAGGCGATGGCCGTGGAACTGGCCCTGGCCACCTGGGAGCGGCTGGGGGCGGGGTGGCGGGAAGACTCGGAGCTGACGGTCCTGGCCGGGGAGTGCCGCCGGGCGGCCGCGGCCACCTGGGCGGCC
>JAIWNN010000148.1 GCA_020216805.1 Desulfarculus sp.
CAGGAGCACCGCCGCCAAGACCGCCGCCTCCAGGGCGGCCGGGGGCAGGCCCCAGCGCGGGGCCTGGCCGGGGCCGGCGGGCAGGAGCTCCGCCTGCTGGCGCTCGATGGCGGCCAGGGCCCCCAGGCTCAGGCGACGGTAATAAAGGGTGCTGGAGCCCACGCGCAGCGGCAGGCGCTCGGTGGGGTCGACCAGGGTGATATGGCGGGGTTGGCGTTGCATGCCCTGGTTATAGCCAAGGCCGGGGCGGCGGACTGGGGAGGCTTTTCAGAAAAGCGCCCCGGCCAAGGAGGGGGCCGCCCCAGCCGGCGGAGGCCGCCGGCCCTTGGCCGCCCCCCCTCAACCGTAGCGGGGCTGGTAGGGCTCCTCCAGGCGCAGCAGATGGAGGTGACGGTTCATCTCCAGGGTGAGCTGGCGGATGCGGCGACGCTCCTGGTTGGCCAATCCCTCGAATTGGACAGCCGATCCCCCCCGGCCGCTGGACAGCGCCTCCTCGCGCACCACCCGGCCACTCAGGTCCAAGCCGAGCTCGCCGCTGTGCAGGAGCAGGTTGACCCATCCCCCTAGGCCGAAGCTCATCCAGCCAGGATGGGCGAAGAACAGGCCACCGGCCGAGATGTCCAGGATCTCCATCTCGGCCCGGGCCGGCAGCAGCATCAGGCGCAGGTCCATGTCCGCCGAGGGGGTCAGACGGGGGGCCATGCGGACGGTGCAGGGCTCCAGGCGCCGGGGTGGGTCCACCACGATGGCGGTTATCCATACCCCCGGCCGCAGCTTGTATTCCGGCAGCACCGTCCGCACCGGGGTGCGGTAGCCCAGGCGCAGCCATTGCCGGCCGCGGGCGGTCTTGACCGGGGCCAGGAAGGTGACCTCGGCCATCCGGCCCCGGTGCGAGGCGAGCAGGGGCGGGTCGCTCTGGCTCAGCACCAGCCGGCCCTTGGCGTCGAAGTCTTCGATGGTGCTGTGGCGGATGTCGATCCGGTCGGATTCCAGGTCCAGGTCCAGAATCAGGTCGGTGGGTTGGCGCGGGCGCACGAAGCGCTCCAGGAGCTGCTCCTGGGGCGGCAGCGAGACGTTGAGCACGCTAACCGGCGCCATGGCGGTGGGCAAGGCCCGCCGGCCCGGGTCCTTGAGACGCAACAGGGCCGGCGGGGCCATCGCGGCGGATCGGTCGTCTTGGCGCTCGCGCCGCCACCGTCGCTCTCTGGCGTCACGACCGCTCCCCCCTCCCCCCATGCGCATGCCGATCGCTCCCTCGCCAGGTCCAATCAACGCCGGGCCGGGGTCGGCGAACCGGACCCCGGCGTCCCGGCCATGGTGGCAATATCGGCGCCCGGCGGCGATGTGATTAATGTTAAGTAGCGGCCATGGGGGAATGCTGGGCGGGTCGCGTCGCGGTCACAACCGGCGCGATGAATAATCTTGGGGGGGCGGCCGCCGGGCTAACGCAGCCACTCCCAGGGCGGACGGCGCGCCCCGCCGCTGGCGTCGCGGGGATCGTTGCGCCGGCCGGTTTCCTCGCGGCGGCGGTCCTCCTCGCGCCGGCGGTCCTCCTCGCGTCGGCGCTGGTCCTCCTCCAGGCGGCGCTGGGCGCGGCGCTTGTCGTTCTCCGACAGCCGGGCCAGACCGTCCTCGGCCTGGCGCAACTCGTCGTCGCGCAGCTCCGGGGAGGTTACGGCGCGATTGAGGTGGAAGCGGGCGGCGCGGTCGTTGCGGCGCTGCAAAAAGGCCAGACCCAGGTGCAGCGAGGCCCGGGCCTCCTGGCCCCGCTTGCCGTAGGCCACCCCCAGGTCGTAGCGGGCCTGGTCGTCCAGGGGGTCCAGGGACAGGAGCCGCTCGTAGATGCGGCAGGCCTGGGCGGCCTGGTCCAGATTGAGATAGGCCTGGCCCAGGGAGTGGAGGGCCTCGCGATCCTCGGGATGGCTGACGATCACCGACTCCAACAGGTCGCGGGCGGGGGCGAACTCACCCCGGCGCAGATGGACCTTGGCCTGGAGCCGCTTGACGTGGATGCTGCCGGGCCAGCGCTTCTTGAGAACCTCAAGATATTCCTGGGCCTGGTCGAAGCGGCTGCGCCGCGTCTCCAGCAGGGCCAGTCCGTAGATGGGCAGGGGATCGCCGGGGCGCTCCTTGACCAGGCGGGCGAAGGTGGTCAGCGCCGTCTGCTCGGACTCGTAGAGGGCGATGAGCCGGGTCTTGATCCGCAGAAACTCGCTGTCGTCCTGGGGGCGGGGCGGGGTCTTGACCGTGCGCACCAGGTCGTTCATGCGCTCCATGCGCTGGGGGCTTTTGGGGTGGGAGCGCAGATAGGTGGGCACGTCCGCGCCCAGCATCCGCTCTTGCTGCCAGATGCGGTTGAAGGAGACGGCCATGGCCTGGCCGGGATAACCCAGGCTGGTCATCAGCTTGAAGCCGCCGTAGTCGGCCTGCTCCTCGTCCTCGCGCGAGAAGGCCAGGTATTGCTGCACCCCGCCGGCCATGGAGCCCACCGCCAGGGCCTGGCCCAGCTGGGGGGCCCCGCCGGCGGCGCCCAGCAGGATGCCGGCCAGCATGCCCGCCATCATGGCCATGTTCAGGGGCGCGGTCTTGTCCATGCGGTTGGCCAGATGGCGGTAGGAGACGTGGCTGATCTCGTGGCCCAGGATGCCGGCCAGCTCGGCCTCGCTGTCCAGGTTGGTCATCATGCCCCGAAACATGAAGACGTAGCCGCCCGGCAGGGCGAAGGCGTTCATCTCGGGGCTGTCGGCGATGTTGAAGGTGTAGGAGAAGGGATTGTCCTTGAGCTGCCCCACCAGGCGGCGGCCCAGGTTGCGCACGTATTCCACGCAGTCCGGGTCTTCCACCATGGGCATCTGGGCCATGACCTCGTCATAGGCCTCGCGGCCGATCTTGCGCTCCTCCTCCAGGGTCACCCCGGCCCCGGCCGGAGTGGCGGGCCAGGCCCCCAGGGCCAGGGCCAAGGCCAGGATCAGGCAGCAGGCGCGGCGCAGCATGGGCTCATCCCTCGCGTGGTCGGATCAGGCTATGGCCGGTCATGGCCGCCGGAGCCGGCAGGCCCATCAGCTCCAGCAGGGTGGGGGCCACGTCGCACAGCGCCCCATTGGCCAGGCGGCCGCCCTCGTGGCCAGGGGCGACCAGGATCGCCGGCACCGGGTTGGACACGGTGTGGGCGGTGTAGGGTCCGCCGTGCTCGTCCTTCATCTGCTCGGCGTTGCCGTGGTCGGCGGTGATCAGCGCCGCCCCGCCGGCGGCCAAGACCGCCGGCACCACCCGGGCCAGGCAGCGGTCCACCGTCTCCATGGCCGCCACCGCCGCCGCCATGATGCCGGTGTGCCCCACCATGTCGCCGTTGGCGTAGTTCATGACGATCAAATCATAAGCGCCGGAGGCGATGCGCGCCAACACCGCGTCGGTCACCTCCGGGGCGCTCATGGCCGGCTTCTGGTCGTAGGTGGCCACTTCCTGGGGCGAGGGCACCAGGACCCGGTCCTCGCCCGGGAAGGGCTCCTCGCGCCCGCCGTTGAAAAAGAAGGTGACGTGGGCGTATTTTTCGGTCTCGGCGATGTGCAACTGGCGCCGACCGGCCTTGGCCACCACCTCGGCCAGGGTGTCGCGCAGGTCCTGGGGCGGGAAGGCCACCGGGACCGCCAGGTGCTCGTCGTATTGGGTCAGGCAGACGTAGTCGGCCAGCTTGGGCCGGTCGGATGCGTCGAAGCCGTCGAAATCCGGCGAATTGAAGGCCCAGGTCAACTCCCGGGCCCGGTCGGCGCGGAAATTGAAAAAGACCACCGCGTCGCCGTCGGCCACCCGGGCCAGCGGTTGGCCGTTGGCGCTGATCACGGTGGGGGTCACGAACTCGTCGCTCTCGCCCCGGGCGTAGGCCGCCTCCATCGCCGCCACCGGGTCGCTGGCCATCAGCCCCTGGCCGCCCACCAGGGCCCGCCAGGCCTTCTCCACCCGGTCCCAGCGCTTGTCCCGGTCCATGGCCCAGAAGCGGCCGCTGACCGTGGCCACCTGGGCCCCGGGATGATCGCGCAGGAAGTCTTGCAGCTCGCGCAGGTAGCCCGCCCCGGAGTCGGGCGGGGTGTCGCGGCCGTCCATGAAGGCGTGGACCGCGATGCGCTCCACCCCCACCGCCCGGGCCTGCTCGATCAGGGCGTAGAGATGGACCTGCAGGGAGTGCACCCCGCCGTCGCTCAGAAGGCCCATCAGGTGCAGGACGCCGCCGGAGGCGCGCACCCGGGCAAACGCCCGGGCCAGGGCCGGGTTGGCCGCCAACTGGCCCTGACGGATGGCCTGGTTGATGCGGGTGATGTCCTGGTAGACCACCCGGCCGGCCCCCAGGTTGAGGTGGCCCACCTCGGAGTTGCCCATCTGGCCCTCGGGCAGGCCCACCGCCTCGCCGAAGCAGAGCAGTTGGCTGTGGGGCCAGCCGGCGAAGAGCGCGTCGATGTAGGGCGTGGCGGCGCGGGCGACCGCGTTGCCGTCGTCGGCCGGGGCAATGCCCCATCCGTCCAAAATGATCAGGGCCACCGGGCGGTGATGGGTCATGGGCTTAGACTTCCCAGGCGGGCCGCCGGATCGGCTCCGGGGCCGGGATGAGACCTTCCAATTCGGCCGGGTCCACCGCCACCTGGGGGGCGTCTGACCACAGGGATTCCAGGTCGTAGAACTCGCGCACCGGGTGGTGGAAGACGTGGACCACCACGTCGCCGAAGTCCAGCACCGCCCAGCGGCCGTCCTTGACCCCGTCCGCGCCCAGGGGCTTGACTCCGGCCTTTTTAAGCGCGCCCTGCACCGCCTCGGCGATGGCGGTGGCCTGGCGGGTGGAGCGGCCGCTGAGCAGCAGGAAGTAATCGGCGTAGCCGCTGGCCTGGGCCACGTCCAACAGCAGGGGCTCCTCGGCCTTCTTGCCCAGGGCCGCGGCCAGACAGAGTTTGGCCACCGCCAGGGAATCGGCCGGCTTGGCGGGCCGGATGCGGGTCCGGGTGGGCATCAATCCTCCCCTTCCGGGGTCGTGTAGAGTTTCAATTCACAAATATAATCCTCCACCTCCGGGGGCACAAGATAGGTCAGGGACCGGCCCTGGGCCGCCCGGCGGCGGATGTCGGTGCTGCTGATGTCCAGCAGGGTGGTGGTCAACAGCTTGGCCCCGTGGCCATTGGGCAGGCGCACCCAGGCGTTCTCGGCCGGGGCGAAGGCCGGGTCCAGATAGTGGGTCAGGTATTCGCGCAGATCGCGCCCGGGCGAGCCGGGCCGGGTCATGACCACGAAGTCGGCCAGGTCGAACAGCCGCCGGGGCTGGCGCCACTGGTGCAGGGCGAAGAAGGCGTCGGCCCCGATCAGCCAGTACAGGGGCCGGCCGGGGTGGATGCGGGCGAACTCGGACAGGCTGTCCACGGCGTAGCTCTTGCCCGGGCGGCGCACCTCCAGGTCGCTGACCCCGAAGCGGGGGTTGCCGGCCACCGCCCGGCGCACCATCTCCAGGCGGTGTTCGGCCGAGGCCCGCACGTCCTTGGGGTGGGGCGGGTGGTGGCAGGGCATGAACAGCACCTGGGCCAGCTCCAGCTCCTCGGCCACCTCGGTCACCGCCCGCAGGTGGCCGATGTGGATGGGGTCGAAGGTGCCGCCGAAGATGCCCAGGCGGCCCCGCTGCGCGCTCGCGGCGGTCATCGGCCTACCGCCGCACCTGGCCGTCGCCGAAGACGATGAACTTGCGGGTGGTCAGCTCCTCCAGGCCCATGGGGCCGAAGGCGTGCAGCTTGCAGGTGCTGATGCCGATCTCCGCCCCCAGGCCCAGTTGGCCGCCGTCGTTGAAGCGGGTGGAGGCGTTGACCAGCACCACCGAGGAGTCCACCGCGTTGATGAAGCGCATGGCCCGGGCGTGGTCGCGGGTGACGATGGCCTCGGTGTGGCGCGAGCCGTGGGCGGCGATGTGGTCCAGGGCTTGGTCCATGCTCTCCACCACCCGGATGGCCAGGATCAGGTCCAGGTACTCGGCCGGCCAGTCGTCGTCGGTGGCCGGGACCGCCTCGGGCAGGATCTGGCAGGTGACCGGGCAGCCGCGCAGCTCCACCTCCTGGGCGGTGAGCGCCCGGGCCACCCGGGGCAAGAAGCTTTCGGCCACGTCGCGATGGACTAAAAGCGTCTCCAAGGCGTTGCAGACCCCGGGGCGCTGGCACTTGGCGTTGACGCAGATGGCCTCGGCCATGGCCAGGTCGGCGTCGGCGTCCACGTAGAGGTGACAGACGCCCTTGTAGTGCTTGAGCACCGGCACCCGGCTGTTCATGGCCACGAAGCGGATCAGGCTCTCGCCGCCCCGGGGGATGACCACGTCCAGGAGTTCCTCTTGCTGCAGCAGGGCCAGGGTGGCGGCGCGGTCGGTGGTGGGCACCACCGCCACCGCCCCGGCCGGCAGGCCGCAGTCGCTCAGCACCCGGCCGATGAGCCGGGCCAGGGCCAGGTTGCTGTGGATGGCCTCCTTGCCGCCCTTGAGCACCACCGCGTTGCCGCTCTTGAGGCACAGCCCGGCCGCGTCCACGGTGACGTTGGGCCGCGACTCGTAGATGAAGCCGATGACGCCCAGGGGAATGCGCTGGCGGCCCACCAACAGCCCGTTGGGCCGCCGCCACATGCCGGTGATCTCGCCCACCGGGTCGGGCAGGGCCGCGACCTCCTTGAGCCCCTCGGCCATGGCGGCGATGGTTTTGTCGTCCAAGGTCAGGCGGTCCAGCATGGCCTTGGACAGCCCCGCCGCCCGCCCGGCCTGAAGGTCGATGGCGTTGGCCGCCTTGAGCCCCTCGGCCTGGTCGGTGAGCGCCTGGGCCAGGTCCAGCAGGGCGCGGTTTTTCTGCTCGCTGCCGGCCACGGCCAGGACCCGGGCGGCCTGGCGCGCCCCCCGGCACAGCTCCAGCACCATCTCCTCGGCCAAGCGTTCGCTGGTCACTCGCGGCTCCTTTCCCCGGCCCGCCGGAGGGCGGTCAGCCCAAAAGGCAGGCGACTTCCTCTTCCTCGTCCAGATCGAAGACCACCAGGTCGTCGCGGTGGATCACCTCCGGGGCGTCCTCCCGCCCCAGGCGGGCGGCGATCTCGGCGCTGTGCAGCCCCTTGACCGCCTCCAGCTCGGCGCTGGAGTAGTTGGTCAGCCCCACCCCCAGGATGACATCGCCCGGTCCCAACACCCGCACCGCCTGGCCGGCGGCGAAATCCCCGTGCACCTGGCGCACCCCGGCCGCCAACAGGCTCTTGCCCCGCTCCACCAGGGGCCGCACCGCCCCCTCGTCCACCACCAGCTCCCCGGCCTGGGCGGCGGCGAAGGCGATCCAGTGCTTGCGGCTGGTGAGCCGCGAGGGGTGGGGCAAAAACAGGGTGCCGACCGCTTCCCCGGCGGCGATGGCGTCCAGCACGTCGTCGCGGGTGCCGTTGGCCACGATGGTGTGGGCCCCGCAGCGGGCTACCTTGTCGGCGGCCCGAACCTTGCTGAAGATGCCGCCCAGACCCACCGCCCCGGGCTGGGCGCTGGCCGACTTGAGCAGCTCGGCCTCCACCCGCTCCACCACCGGGATCAGCTTGGCGCCGGGGTTGACCCGGGGGTCGTCGTCCAGGATGCCGTCGACGTTGGTCAGGTTGACCAGCAGGCTGGCCCCCAAAAGATTGGTGAGCATGGCCGCCAGGTTGTCGTTGTCGCCCAGCTTGATCTCCGCCACCGCCACGGTGTCGTTCTCGTTGACGACGGGGATGACGTTCCAGTCCAATAGGGTGGCGAAGGTGTTGCGGGCGTTGTCCCAGCGCGACCGGTTGCGCAGGTCGGCGGCGGTCAAAAGCACCTGGGCCACCTGGCGGCCGTGGGGGAGGAAGGCCTCCTCGTAGGCCTGGACCAGCGAGGCCTGGCCCACCGCGGCCGCGGCCTGCTTCTGGGGGATGGTCAGTGGCTGGCCCATCAGACCCAGCTTGCCCCGGCCCGAAGCCACCGCCCCGGAGGAGACCAGCACCACCTGGCGGCCGCCCGCCGCCAGCCGGGCCAATTGCCCGGCCAGGATCGTGACCCGGCGGCGGTCCAGTCCCTCGGGGCCGGTCAAGACCCCGGAGCCGACCTTGACCACCATCCGGCGGCAGGATTGGATCAGCTCAAGCCGGTTCACAGCCCTCGTCCTCCGTCGTCGCGCGCCTGGTCCGGGTCGGCCAGCCGCCGCCCCACCTCGGCCAGCAGCTCCTTCACCCCCACGCCGTCCAGCGCGCTGACCGGCAAGACCGCCAGGCCCAGTGCCTCCGCGCCCTCCCGGAACTCGGCGTAGCGCTCACGCGCCTCGGCCAGGTCCAACTTGTTGGCCGCCACCAGCCCCACTCGCGCCATCAGGGCCGGGTCGTAGGCCGCCACCTCGGCCCGCACCGTGGCCAGATCGGCCAGGGGATCGGGGCTGGCGAGGTCCACCACGTAGAGGAACAACCGGGTGCGCTCCACGTGGCGCAAGAAGCGCAGGCCCAGGCCGGCCCCCTGGTGGGCCCCCTCCACCAGACCGGGAATGTCGGCCAGGGTGATGGTGGTCCCGTCGTCCAGCTCGGCCACACCCAGGTGGGGGGTCAGGGTGGTGAAGGGGTAGTCGGCCACCTTGGGCCGGGCCGCGGTGCAGGCCCGGATCAGACTGGATTTGCCGGCGTTGGGCAGGCCCACCAGGCCCACATCGGCCAGAAGCTTCAGCTCCAGGCGCAGCTGGCGCTGCTGGCCCGGCTCGCCGGGTTGGGCGAAACGGGGGGTCCGGTGGGTGCTGGTGGCGAAATGCCGGTTGCCCTTGCCGCCCCGACCGCCCTGGGCCGCCACCACCTCCTGGCCGTCGGCGGCCAGATCGGCCACCACCTCGCCGGTCTGGACATCCACCACCAGGGTGCCCACCGGCACCTCCACCACCTTGTCCGGGCCGGCGTGGCCGTTTTTGCCCGCGCCCATGCCGTGCTGGCCCCGGCCGGCCCGGAAATGGCGCAGGTAGCTGTGGTCGGCCAGGGTGGCGACCCGGTGGGTGGCGCGGATGACGACGTCGCCGCCCCGGCCGCCGTCGCCGCCGTCGGGACCGCCCCTGGGCATGGCGCGCTGGCGCAGGAAGCTGACGCAGCCTCGCCCGCCGTCGCCCGCCGCCACCTCGATGATCGCCTCGTCCACGAAACGCATGCAGTGGTCCGCCCCGCGATAGGGTTCGGGGGGATGCCCCCCGGGTTGCCAGGCCGGGGCGCTAGGCAAGATTGTAGAGCAAGCCCGCGACCTTGGCCAGAAAAAGCGAGACGGCCCGAGCGCGAAACCGCGCCAGGGGCCGTCTGCCGGCGGCCGAGGGCCGCCCCTTAGGCCGGGTAGACGCTGACCTTGGTCTTGTCCTTGCCCAGGCGCTCGAACTTCACCTTGCCGTCGATGGTGGCGAAGATGGTGTAGTCGCGGCCCAGCCCGACGTTGTGGCCGGGGTGGATCTTGGTGCCGTGCTGACGGACGAGGATGTTGCCGGCCTTGACCAGATAACCCTCGCCGCGCTTGATGCCCAGGCGCTGCCCGCCGGAATCGCGGCCATTGCGCGAGGAGCCGCCCGCCTTCTTGTGAGCCATGCTCGTTCCTCCCGGCGCCTAGGCCTCGATGGCCTCGATGCGCACGGCGGTGAAGGGCTGGCGATGACCGCGCTTGACGCGGTAGCCCTTGCGCCGCTTTTTCTTGAAAACCGTGATCTTGCGGTGCTTGCCCTGCTCGACCACCGTGGCGCTGACCTGGCCGTCCACGAAGGGACGGCCGATCTTGGGCTCGCCCTCGCCCGCCACCAGCAGCACCGGCTTCAGCTCTATTTTTTCGCCCACTTGGCCGGCGAGCTTTTCCAGGCGCAGCACCTGGCCCGGCTCGACCTTGTATTGCTTGCCGCCCGAGGCGATCACAGCGTACATGACCCGTATACCTCCCGGAAATGAAAGGCAAATATATGGCAAGGCCCACGGCCTGTCAAGGTCGCCGGCCCCTTTTGCTAGCGTGACGGCCAAAAATACCAGAGCCGGAGACGCCTGGCAACCCGGCGCCGGAATCAACCGCCCCCGGCCCGCTCGCCGGCCCGGACCAGGCGGCGCCAGAGGGCGGTCTCCAGGGCGGCGGCGGCCAGGTTCTCGCGCCCGGCCAGGACCGCCAGCCGGGCCAGGGACGCCTGGCCCAGGCGCGCCTCCTGGGCGGG
>JAIWNN010000032.1 GCA_020216805.1 Desulfarculus sp.
GGCCCCACCGCCCGACCCCGTGAGCTGCCGCCGGGGCCGGCCCCGGACCTGGGCCAGGCCCCGCCCAGCACCGAGGAGACCATCGCCCAACTGCGGCTGCGGCAGGAGAACCGAGAGCGGGTGGCCATGCCCATGCCCGAGGAGCAGGGCCTGCTCCAGGCCCCGCCCACGCAGGGGCGCGGAGTGGAGCGGGTGGGCGAGCGCCCGCCCCAGGGCGGACCCCTGGGACCCGGCGGGGTGATGGACGGCGACGCCCAGGCCCTGTTCGACCGGGCCAAGCTGGATTTCGACACCCGGCGCTACGCCGACGCCTACGCCGGCTTCGACCAGTTCCTGATGCGCTTCCCCGGCCACCGCCTGGCGGCCGAGGCCGCCTACCGCCGGGCCGACGCCTTCATGAACCTCAGCGAGCGCAAGATCGCCCCGTCCTTCTGGGACGTTATGGAAAAATACCAATACGCCCTGGACCGCTTCCCGGATTCCGACCAGGCCCCCTGGGCCCTGTTGATGATGGGCAAGGCCAGCGCCTTGTTCGGCGAGCCCTTCCGCGCCCAGGGCTATTTCGACCTGGTGACCCAGGACTATCCCCAGAGCCAATACGCCAGCCTGGCCATGGTGGAGAGGGGGCAGACCTTCCTGGCCGAGCAGGACTACAACCGGGCGCTGGAGGAATACCGGCGCATCGTCGAACGTTATCCCGACAGCCGTTACCGCAAGGACGCGGAGTGGGGCATGGTCCAGGCCTACTTCGGACTGTCGGCCTATGACCGCGCCGCCGCGCTGGTGGAGCAGATGCTGGCCCGCAACCCGCGCCTCTATCTGGAGGAACCGGAGATCCTCTACCACCTGGGCGAGGCCCAGTTCCAACTGCGCAAATACGTGGAGGCCCGGGCCAACTTCCTCTGGGTGCTCAACCTCAAGCCCGACATCCGCGACAACGACATCATCCTGGCCCGGGTGGGAGACACCTACCAATACGAGGGCGAATACAAGACCGCCCAGGACGTCTTCAAGCAGGTGGTCAACCTTTACCCCGAGAGCGACGGGGCCCTGGTGGCTCGCATCCGCCTGGCCGAATCCCCGGAAAAGGACAGCCAGCACCCCTGGGACATCTTCCAGGTCAAGGCCACCACCGACGCCCTCAACACCTACCAGGAGCTGGCCGAGAAGTACGCCAACCGGGCGGTGGGGCAGCTGGCCCAGCTCAAGCTGGGGGTCTACTATTACAAAATGGGCCAGCACGAAAAAAGCATCGCGGCCCTGGAGAAGCTCTTGCAGGACCACCCCCGCACCCCCTTCAAGCGCGAGGTGGACTACACCCTGAATCTGGCCTCCCTGGGGCTGCTGGACAGTCTGCGGCAGGCGGACAAGCCCATGGAGTTGATGAACGCCTACCTGCGCCACCGCCCCTACATCCAACGGCCCAACAGCAGCGACATCCTCAAGCTGCTGGCCTGGGCCTACGAGAAGACCGGTCAGAACGACCGCGCCGCCCGCACCTACCGGGTGCTGATCAGCCGGGGGCTCAACGAGCCGACCCTGGCGCTGGACATGGCCCGCAACCTGATGATCGAGGGCGACCACCAGGGGGTGATCAACAGCCTGGACGCGCAGGAGCTCAAGGCCCTCAAGGGCCCGGACCTGCGCCGGGCCTGGTCGCTGTTGGGCCGGGCTCTGGCCAGGCAGAAGCAATGGCTGCCGGCGGCGACCACCCTGGAGCAGCTCATCGCCACCCCAGGCGAGCCCCCGGCCGGGGCCGCCGATTACGCGGCCTATGGACGCGCGCTGTGGAACCTGGGCCGGCTGGCCCCGGCCCTGGCCGCCCTGGAACGGGCCGACCAACTGCTGGACAAGGAGCCCGGCCAGGTGGCCGGCCTGGAACGCCACCTGCTTGCCATGGACAGCGGGACGGTGGCCCGCCAAGCGGAAAACTATCCTGAATCAGAGGGATATTTCCGTAAGGCCGTGGTGCTGGCCGGCTCCGACAACCAAAAGGCCCAGGCCCTGTACGAACTGGCCCAGTCCGCGCGCCTGGCCGGCGACGCCGAGGAGGTCCGCAAGGTTCTGGATCAGTTGGCCAAGCTCCAGGTGGACCCTTGGTCCAGCATGGCCCAGCGGATGCAGACCGACCTGGACATGGCGCCGCGCTTGGCCCAGGTAGGCAATTAGATGTATATTATCGTGATGCGGAAGCACGCGTAACCCAGCGGCCAAGGACTGGCGCATGCCCGACGCCCAAGCCAAGAAGGTCCTGATCGTGGACACCGACCTGGAGTTGGCCAAGACCCTGGCCGGCTTTCTGAGCCGCAACAACCACGCGGTGCGGGTGACCTCCAGCGGGGCCGAGGCCCTGGGCGCGCTGGAGGACGGCCAGGCCTTCGACCTGGTGATCACCGCCCTGAACCTGCCCGGCGTGGACGGCATGGACCTGCTGCGCAAGGTCAAGCGCCACGACCCGGCCACCCCGGTGGTGATCCTCACCAACCAGGGTTCGGTGCGCCACGCGGTGGAGGCCATGAAGGAGGGCGCGGCCGACTTTTTGCTCAAACCGGTGACGGTGGAGCTGTTGGAGGAGCTTTCCAGCCGGATGCTCAAGCCGCCTCCGGTCCGGGCCGAGGCCCAGGGCCGCCACGGCCGGCCCATCGTCACCCAGGACGGGCGCATGAAGCGGCTGCTGGAGATGGCCAAGGCGGTGGCCGACAGCCGGGCCACGGTGCTGATCAGCGGCGAGAGCGGCACCGGCAAGGAACTCTTCGCCCGTTATCTGCATGACAACTCCTCTCGGGCCGGTGGCCCCTTCGTGGCGGTCAACTGCGCCAGCCTGCCCGAGGGCCTGTTGGAGAGCGAACTCTTCGGCCACGAGAAGGGCGCCTTCACCGGGGCCATCGCCAAGAAGCCCGGCCGTTTCGAACTGGCCCACGGCGGCACCATCCTGCTGGACGAGATCAGCGAGATGGCCCCGGCGCTCCAAGCCAAGCTGCTGCGGGTCTTGCAAGAGGGCGAGATCGACCGGGTGGGCGGCAAGCGCCCGGTGCCGGTGGACGTGCGGGTGGTGGCCACCACCAACCGCGACCTCAAGGAGCACATCGAGAAGGGCGAGTTCCGCGAGGATCTCTTCTACCGCCTCAACGTGATCCCCCTCAAGGTGCCGCCCCTGCGCGAGCGCCCCGGCGACCTGCTGCTCTTGGCCGAGCATTTCCTGGCCCGCTACGCGGCCGAAAACGGCAAGCCGGGGCTCAAGCTGGGCGAGGCCGCCCGGCGGGCCATCGCCGCCCATCCCTGGCCTGGCAACGTGCGCGAACTGCAAAACACCATGGAGCGGGCGGTCCTCCTGGCCCAGGGCGCGGAGATCACTCCGGCCGACCTGCTCTTCGAGGACCAGTTCGCCGAGACCACCGCCGCTGCGGCTCAATACGCCGCCGCCGCGGTGGTCGGCGGGGTGGCGGCCGGGGCCGAGGCCCTGGGCCTGCCCCCCACCCTGCGCGAGGCCGAGAAGATGCTGATCATGCGCGCCCTGGATCAGACCGAAGGCAACCGCACCCACGCCGCCAAGGTGCTGGGCATCAGCGTGCGCACCCTGCGCAACAAGCTCAACGAATACAAGGCCGAGCACGGAATGGCGCTGGACGAGTAGGTCGGCCGCCGTTTTTCCCCGCCAGGCCGGGAGACCGCCGAGGGCCATGAACCGGGTGGAGATCATCGCCGAGGTGGGGTCGGTGCACGACGGCAGCCTGGGCAACGCCGGCAAGCTGATCGAGGCCGCCGCCGCCGCCGGGGCCGACACCGTCAAGTTCCAGACCCACATCGCCGAGGCCGAGACCCTGGCCGACGCACCCATGCCGCCCTATTTCCAGGGTGAACCCCGTCTGGAGTATTTCCGGCGCACCGCCTTCACCCCCGCCCAGTGGCGCGGGTTGATGCTCCGTTGCGCCGAGCGGGGGGTGGGCTTCCTCTCCTCGCCCTTCTCGGCCCAGGCCTTGGATCTGTTGGAAGACCTGGGGGCGGAGCGCTACAAGATCCCATCGGGCGAGGTGACCAACCTGCCCCTGATCGAGCTGATCGCCCAGACCGGTAAACCGGTGCTCATCTCCTCGGGCATGAGCGACTGGGCCGAGCTGGACCGCGCGGTGGAGACGGTGCTCAGGCGCCACGACCGCCTGGTGGTGATGCAGTGCACGAGCGAGTATCCCTGCCCCTACGAGCGGGTGGGGCTCAACGTGATGCTGGCCATGAAGGAGCGCTACGGCCTGCCGGTGGGGCTGTCCGACCACACCCTGACCATTCACGCCTGCCTGGCGGCGGTGGCCCTGGGAGCCAGCGTGGTGGAGAAGCATTTCACCTTCAGCCGCCTGATGTACGGCTCCGACGCGGCCCACTCCCTGGAGCCGGCCGAGTTCGCCCAACTCTGCCAAGGCGTCCGCGCGATTCAGACCATGTTGGCCAACCCGGTGGACAAGGCCGACGCCGGGCGCTACGCGGAGATGAAGCGCGTGTTCGAGAAAAGCCTGGTCTCCCTGGCCGAGATCCCGGCCGGGACGGTGCTGACCCCCGCGCTGGTGGGGGTCAAGAAGCCCGGCTCCGGCATCCCGGCCGCGCGGCTGGCGGAGGTGCTGGGCCGGCGGGCGGCCCGAGCGGTGCCAGCCGACCGCCTTTTGAGCGAGGCGGACATCCTCTGGGACTAGCCCCCATGCCACCCTTGGTCTCGGTGTTGATGTCGGTCCACAACGGCCGGGACTTCCTGCCCGCCGCCCTGGATTGCATTCTCGGGCAAACCTTGACCGACCTGGAGTTCATCGTCATCGACGACGGCTCCCGCGACGACACCTGGGAGCTGATCCAGGCCCGCGCCGCCACCGATTCCCGCCTGCGCCCGGCGCGAAACCCCGCCAACCTGGGCCTGACCCGCTCCCTCAACCGGGGCCTGGAGCTGGCCCGGGGGCGCTACCTGGCCCGGCAGGACGTGGACGACCAGTCGCTGCCCCAGCGCCTGGCCCAGCAGGCGGCCTTCTTGGAGGCCCACCCCGGGGTGGTGCTGCTGGGGACCTGGGCCGAACGGGTGGACGGGGCTGGGCGGACCATCCCCGGCCTGGGGCGGGAGCCGGCCACCGACCGGGCTATCCGGCGCAAGATGCTCCTGGCCAACGCCTTCTTCCACACCTCGGTGATGCTGCGCCGCGAAATCCTGACCAACCACGGCCTGGCCTACGACCCCGAGCTGCCCTTTGCCCAGGACTACGATCTCTGGTCGCGGCTGCTGCTCCACGGCCAAGGGGCCAACCTGACCCAACCCCTGGTCCGCTTTCGCACCCACCCCGGCCAGATCAGCTCGGCCCGGGCGGTGGAGCAGCGCCGGGTGGCCGACGGCGTGGCCTGGGCCAACCTGGAGCGGGCCGGCCTGGCGGCCGAGTTCACCCCGGCCCAGGTGGCCCTGATGCGCCGGCTGGCCCTGGAGACCCCTCCCTTGACCCCGGGCATGCGTCGGGAGCAGTTCGCCGGCCTGACCCGCCTGATCCGGCTCGTCGAGGCCCGCGATCCCGCCCCGGACCCGGAGTGGGAGCGGGTCAAGCGCCAGTGGCTCGCCGACGCCCGGCGCTATCTCTTCACCGCCCCCCACGGCCGGGAGGATCTGCGCGCCCGGGCGGCCATCATCGCCGCCGACCCCCGGGGGGCCCTGGCTGACGCCGGGGCCTGGCTCCTCCGCGCCATCGCCAACCGCCTGCCCCGGCGGGGATAGGCCGCCGGGCCGCGGGCAAAGTGGGGGAGGGCGAAAAGGCGGCGGGGCGGGGACGGACTATCCCCGGCGTCTCCGATCATCCCAGGATGGCGGCTACTTGCCTCGCTCCGAGGCCCGGTCGTAGTGCGAGAACTGCATGCTGAAGCTGGCCCGACCCTGGGTGGCGGAGCGCAGGGCGGTGGAGTAGCCGAACATGGCCTTCAAGGGCACCGAGGCCCGCAGGATGTTGGTGCCGCCTTTCGGTTCCACCTCCTCCACCGACCCGCCCCGGGAGTTGAGCTCGCCGATGACCTCGCCCATGAACTCCTCGGGCACCAGCACCTCCACCTTCATCACCGGCTCCAACAGCACTGGCCCGGCCTCGGTCAGGGCCTTCTTCAGCGCCAGGGAGCAGGCCAGGCGATAGCCCAGCTCGGTGGAGACGCCGGGGGTGAAGGCCCCGCCCTGAATGTGCACCCAGGTGTCCACCACCGGGTAGCCCAGCACCACGCCGCTGGTGAGCCCCTCCTCCACCGCCTGGCGCAGGACTGGGTCCACGTTGGTGGGCACCTCTTCCTCCGGGGCCTGGTTGCGGAAGGTGTTGCCCCCGCCCCGGGGGTTGGGGCCCACCGCCAGGCGGATGGTCCCGGCCTGGCGGGCCCCGCCCAGCTCGCGGTCGAAGGTCTCGACCACCTCCACCTCGTTGGTGACGGTCTCGCGGTAGACCACTTGGGGCCGGCCCACGTTGACCTTGAGCCCGAACTCCCGCTCCAGACGGTGGACCAGCACCTCCAGGTGCAGTTCGCCCATGCCGCTGATCACGGTCTGGCCGGTGTCCTCATCGGTGCGCACCCGGAAGGTGGGGTCCTCGTCGGCCAGCTTGTCCAGGGCCAGGGCCAGCTTGTCCTGGTCGCCCACCGTCTTGGGCTCCACCGCCACGCTGATCACCGGCTCGTAGAACTCGATCGGGTCCAGCAGGATGGGCCGGTCTTTGGCGGCCAGGGTGTCGCCGGTGCCGGCGTTTTTCAGCCCCATGCAGCCCACGATCTCCCCGGCCCGGGCCTCCTCGATGCGTTCGCGCTTGTTGGCGTGCATGCGCAGGATGCGGGCCACCTTCTCCATTTGGTGCTTGCCGGCGTTGTAGACCTCGGCCCCGGCCTTGAGCACCCCGGAATAGACCCGCACATAGACCAGCTTGCGTCCCTGGTCCATCTGCACCTTGAAGCACAGCGCGGCCAAGGGCGCGGCGTCGTCGGCCCGGCGGATCTCGGTCTCGCCGCTGTCGGGGTGGATGCCCTCCACCGGCGGGATGTCCAACGGCGAGGGCAGGTAGGCCACCACCGCGTCCAGCACTGGCTGCACCCCTTTGTTGCGCAGGGCGCTGCCGGCGAAGACCGGCACCAGCTTCATGGCGATGGTGGCCCGGCGGATGGCGGCCATCAGGTCCTTCTGGGGGATCTCATCCTCCGCCAGATAGAGCTCCATGATGGCGTCGTCGGTCTCGGCCACCGCCTCCAATAACGCCGTGCGCGAGTCATTGGCGACCTGCGCCATCTCCTCCGGGATCGGACCCCGGGTGTAGGTCATCCCCTGGTCGGCCTCGTCCCAGACCAGGGCCTCCATGGTCACCAGATCGATGACTCCCTTGAACTGATCCTCGGCCCCCCAGGGGATGGTCAAGGGGAGGGGGCGGGCCCCCAACTTATGACGCATCTGGGCCAAAACCCGCTCGAAGTCCGCGCCCACCCGGTCCATCTTGTTGACGAAGGCGATCTTGGGCACCCCGTAGCGGTCGGCCTGGTGCCAGACCGTCTCCGACTGGGGCTCGACTCCGCCCACCGCGCAGAAGACCGCGATGGCCCCGTCCAGGACGCGCAGGGAGCGCTCCACCTCGATGGTGAAATCCACGTGGCCTGGGGTGTCGATGAGGTTGAAGCTGTGGCCGTCCCACTGGCAGAAGGTGGCGGCGCTGGTGATGGTGATCCCGCGCTCCTGCTCTTCCTCCATCCAGTCCATCACCGCCGCGCCGTCATGGACCTCGCCCATCTTGTGGGTGCGGCCGGTGTAGTACAGCACTCGCTCGGTGAAGGTGGTCTTGCCGGCATCGATGTGGGCCATGATGCCAAAGTTGCGGGTCTTCTTGAGCCGTGCCTCGCCGGCCATGGGTTAGCCTTCGCTTTCCGGTTCACGGGGATCGGTCGCTGGCCCCCGGAGGGGCCCGACCGGGGTGGTGCGGACCAATGCTGGCCTGGAACACAGTGACGCCGCCTCGAAATTACGCGGCGGCTATAGTATTTATACGCCAGGTCCACTCACTGTCAACCCGAGCCCCGCCAGCGCGGAAACCCAGGGAGCCTCCATGAGTCCCGAGCCCCGCCTACTGCAACTGCACGACCGCCTCCTGGCCGCCTTCGGCCCCCAGCACTGGTGGCCGGGCGAGACCCCCTTCGAGGTCCTGGTGGGCGCGGTGCTGACCCAGAACACCAACTGGGGCAACGTGGAGCGGGCCATCGCCAACCTCAAGGCCCGCGGGGTGCTGGATTTCGCCGCCCTGCGCGGTCTGGAGTTGGCGGAGCTGGCCGAGCTGATCCGGCCGGCGGGCTACTACAACCTCAAGGCGACTCGCCTGCGCAACCTATTGGATTTGCTCCACCATCACCACGGAGAGACCTGGGAGGAGGTCTTCCGCCTGCCCCTGGAGACGGCCCGGGAGCGCCTGCTGGCGGCCAGGGGCGTGGGCCCGGAGACGGCCGACTCCATCCTGCTTTACGCCGGCGGCCGGCCCAGCTTCGTCATCGACGCCTACACCTTCCGGGTGCTCCACCGCCACGGCCTGGGCCTGGGCCTGGACTACCACGGCCTGCGGAGGCTGTTCATGGCCAGCCTGCCACCCAAGGTCTCGCTATACAACGAGTTTCACGCCCTCCTGGTGCGTCTGGGCAAGGATTATTGCAAAAAGGGCCGCCCGGCGTGCGTGTCCTGCCCGGTCCGGGACTGGGCCGGGGGCCCCGCGGTCGCGGAATTCGTCTGATTTGGTTGGCAATTTGGGGAAACAAGGGTATATCATGACCTTACGCCGCCCCTGCCCCCAATGCGCCACCTTTTGCGGAACCCGCCATGTCAACCCTGGACATTCGCACCCTGGCCTTGGCCACCAGCATGATCCTGATGGTGCTCTCCCTCCATCTGGCCTACTTCCGCTACACCAGCGACAGCCTGCACGGGGTGGGGAGCTGGGCCCTGGGCAACTTCGCCGGCGCGGTGGGGCTGTGGTTGTTGAGCCAGCGCCATTTTTGGCCGGATTGGTTGACGGTGGTGGCGGCCAACATGCTGCTGGGTCTGTTCGCGGCCAAGATCTACCAGGGACTGCGGCGTTTCCTGGGCCGGCCCCCCCGGGTCTGGGTCACCATGGTGCTGGTGGCCGGCCTGGGAGTGGGCCAGGTGCTGTTCACCTATGCCCATCCCAGCGTCAATGCCCGCATCGTACTCATCTCGCTGTATTTTTGCGGCATCGCCCTGGGGTGCGTGCGCCTTTTGGCGCGGGCGACGTTTGACCAGGCCCCCCACAACCGCCTGCTGCTGATCAGTTTCGGCGTCCTGGCCCTGGTGCACGCCACCCGGGTGGTCTTCACCCTGACGGCGGGTGCCGAGCCCACCAGCTTTATGACCGCCGGACCCTTCCACGCCATGGTCATCTTGATCGACAGCGCCCTGCACTGTCTGGTCAACATTGGCCTGGTCTTCATGTGCGTCCGCCGCATGGAGGCGGCCGTGCGCCGGGCCAACGCCGAACTGCGCCAGCTCAGCGGCCTGTTGCCCATCTGCGCCAACTGCAAGCGCATCCGCGACGACCGGGGCTATTGGCATCAGGTGGAGCAATACATCCAGACCCACTCCGAGGCCGAGTTCACCCATGGCATCTGCCCGGAGTGCATGCGCCGGCTCTATCCCAACGCCGCCGACAGCATCCTGGGACCGGAGATCGTCCGGGACTTAGCGCGGCCGGAGTCCTCGCCCCAGCCCTAGGAGAGCCCCAGCAGCTCGCCCCGCAGCCGGCGCGACAGGGTCTTGACCGCGGCGAAGGCCCGCTCCACCGTGGCCTCGCGGTCGGGGTTGATCAGGCAGCAGGTGGCCGGGGAGAGCAGGCTGCGCGAGAGCAGGAAGTCGCGGTCGATGCCGGCCCGGTCCAGGCTGTCCCACAGCCCCTTGAGCCGCGCCGCCAGCTCGTCCAGCCCCTGTTTTTCGAAGTTTTCGGTCTGGGTGGGGATCATGCCCCAGATGATCACC